>JASFGJ010000062.1:0-11601 GCA_050123815.1 Desulfobacteraceae bacterium | reverse complement strand
ACCGACGACATCCAGGGCTGCTATCTCCTTTACCGCAGCCTGGACGTCGGCTTCCTTGGCATAGTGGGTCAGCATGACGATCGGCACGGTGCCGTTTGTTTTCCGACCCTTTTGTTGTACGGTTTTAATGCTGATACCGTAATTGCCCAGCACTCCGGAGATGGTCGACAAGACACCCGGTCGATCCAAAGCGGCAAACCGAAAATAGTAGTGGGTCACGATCTCCGTGACCGGTAAAACCGGAATGGTTTTGATTTTATCGGCCTGATAGGCGGCCAATGGGACACGTCCGGCAGCGTCATAGCGAATGTTGCGGGCCAGATCCACGATATCGCTGATGATGGCGCTGGCTGTCGGCATCATACCGGCGCCATGGCCCGATAAAAACAAATCGCCCGCGGCATGTCCATTCACCGTGATGGCATTCAGTGAACCGGTCACATTGGATAAAATGTTGTTGTCGGGAACCATCGTGGGGTGGACTCTGGCTTCGACGGTGTTGTCGCGGAATTTACTGATCGCCAGTAATTTGATGCGGTAGCCGAATTCGGCGGCCAGACGAATATCCAATGGTGTGATGTGTGATATCCCTTCAGTATAGATATCATTGAAATTGATGGCCATGCCATACGCCAGAGACGTCAATATGGCCAATTTATGCGCGGCATCCAGACCTTCGATGTCGAGCGTGGGATCCGCTTCCGCAAAACCGTTGTCCTGTGCCTGGGCCAACGCCTCTTCAAAGGGCGTGCCGGTATCGGACATTTGCGTCAGAATGTAGTTGCAGGTTCCATTCAATATGCCGGTCATCGAGCGGATCTCGTTGGCTACCAGGGCCTCTCTGAGCGATTTTATAATGGGCATGCAGCCGCACACGCTGGCTTCATAAGCCAGATCGACACCTTTGGCGCCGGCCGCGCGTTGGATTTCGTTGCCGGCGGTGGCCAACAACGCTTTGTTTGCCGTAACCACATGCTTGCCATTGTCGATGGCCGCCAGAATCAGGTCTTTTGCCAGGGTTTCACCACCGATCATCTCGATGACGATATCGATCGCCGGGTCGTTGACGACTTGCCAGGCGTCTCGAATAAAAACACCCTTTTCAAATGAAATCCCCCGGTCCGTTTCATGATCCAGATCGGCGACGGATTTGAGTATCAAGTCCATTCCCAGGCGGTCGGATATCAACTCACGTTTTTCGATCAACAGGCGTGCCACACCCGTACCAACTGTTCCCAGGCCGATGAGCCCCAGATTGACTGTTTTCATAATGCTTTTCGTATCCCCCGAATGGCTTGGTTAGTGCGCATATTATTCTCGATCAACGCGAATCGAACAAACTCATCGCCGTATTCGCCGAATCCCAGCCCCGGCGAAACAGCGACTTGAGCTTCTTTGATTAAAAACTTGGAAAATTCCACCGATCCCATGGAACGATACTTGTCCGGGATTTTCGCCCACACAAACATGGTGCCTTTGGGGCTGGCCACTTCCCAGCCGATTCGGTTGAGACCGGTGATCAACGTGTCTCTTCTCGACCGATAGGTGTCACGAATATCGGCGACGCATTGCTGGTCGCCGTTCAATGCGATGATGGCGGCAATTTGAATCGGTTGGAAGATGCCGTAGTCCAGGTAGCTTTTGATACGCCGCAATGCAAAGATGGTCTCGCGATTGCCGACACAGAATCCCACGCGCCATCCAGCCATACTGTAGCTTTTTGACATCGAAAAAAATTCGACACCCACATCTTTGGCCCCGGGAACCTGAAGCATGCTTGGTGCCTGGTAGTCGTCGTAGACCAGGTCGGCATAGGCAAAGTCGTGGATAACCATCATCTTGTGTTCGCGTGCAAAGTCGACGATTTTTTGGAAAAAATCCAAATCCACCACCTCTGTGGTCGGATTGTGCGGAAAACTGAGAATGAGCAGTTTGGGCCTGGGCCAAGATTGACGCGTCGCATGAACCAGATTGTCGAAGAAATCCTGCCCCGGTCCCAACGGTATGCCGCGGACATCTCCTCCGGCAATGATGGCCGAGTATGGATGAATGGGGTAGGTGGGGTTTGGTGTCATAACCACATCGCCCGGACGTATCGTAACCAGCACGAGATGCGACATCCCCTCTTTGACCCCGATGGTGACAATGGCTTCAGTTTCCGGATCGACATCTACGTCAAACCGTCTTTTATACCAGTCACATATCGCATACCGTAGTTTGGTAATCCCCATTGAGGCAGAGTATCGGTGATTGTGTTCCTTCTGGGCGGATTCGACCAGTTTGTCTACAATATGTTTCGGGGTTCCGAGGTCTGGATTTCCCATTCCCAGGTCGATGATATCCTGGCCGGCGCGTCTGGCTTCCATTTTAATTTCATTGACCTGCGCAAAAACATACGGCGGCAAGCGGTCGAGTCTGGCAAATTGTGTCATAATGCTCCCAAAAATCAGCGGAAAAAATTGCAGTTTAATCCTGGAGTCTGCTTTAAACAGGTACGCAGACCCGCGGCGCCAAGCAGTTCCTAAATAGCGCTAACCGTATAAAAGGATTTAGGAAATGTCAAAAATTTTGTTTTGACTTTTAAATGGTGGCAGTTTATGGGTAGCTTGATTTATGAGTGTCTACTTGACACGGATCGACACAAAATCGATGATATAGCACGCATTTTCTCACCACCCACCGGTTGCTTGCTTCCGGCTGGGCTGGCGATTGGGAGCAAATATGGATAAACCGTTGACCTATGCCGATGCCGGCGTCGATATCGATAAGGCCGACAAACTTGTACACTCGATTAAATCCATTGCCCAGCAAACCCGTGTTCCTGGAGTAATGGGAGAGATCGGCGGATTCGGCGGACTGTTTTCGCTGAATGTCTCCAATATGGAACGACCGGTGCTGGTTAGTTCGACCGATGGCGTCGGAACCAAACTCAAGATCGCTTTCTTGATGGACAAGCATGATACGGTCGGCATCGACCTTGTGGCGATGTGTGTCAACGATATCGCCGTTCAGGGGGCGAAGCCGCTTTTTTTCCTGGACTATCTCGCCACCGGTAAAATTAAGAGCGATACCGTGACGGATATTGTCCGTGGCGTCGGTGAAGGATGCCGGCAGGCCCGATGTGCGCTGATTGGTGGTGAAACGGCCGAGATGCCCGGATTTTATTCCGATAATGAATACGATGTGGCCGGCTTTGCCGTGGGTATCGTCGATAACAACAAGATCGTTGACGGATCTGAAATCGGTGTCGGTCATCAAATCGTCGGCATTGCAGCCAATGGATTGCACAGCAATGGCTACTCTTTGGTCCGCAAAATTTGCTTTGATGTGTGTGGGCTTAAGGTCGATACGCATGTGCCGGATCTGGGGTGCACGCTTGGCGAAGAGCTGCTGAAACCAACCCGCATCTATTCCGAAGTCATTCAGCAAATGATGCGAGGCCTGCCAATACAGGGACTGGCACATATTACGGGTGGCGGTATTCGGGACAACACCCTGCGCATTATCCCGAATGCGTGTGGAATCGTATTCAAAGAGAACAGCTGGGACATTCCTCCCATATTTTCTTATCTGCAAAAAGCCGGTAATATCGAAAAAGAAGAGATGTTGCGGGTATTCAATAACGGCATCGGCCTGGTGGCAGTCGTGCCGAGCGATGTCGTACCGGATGTTCTCGCGCGATTGAGCGCAATGCAGGAAGAGGCGTTTGTCATCGGAGAAATTGTCGAGCGCGATCCATCAGATGATCAGCGCGTGCGATGGATATCGTAATGGCCGTAAATGATCGTTCTTGGAATTGAATCGTCCTGCGATGAGACTGCCGCTGCAGTCGTAGCCGGCGGCAAGCGGATTTTATCATCGGTCGTCGCATCTCAAGTGCAGGTTCATCACCCCTATGGCGGCGTTGTTCCTGAGCTGGCCTCGCGAAAGCATGTCGAAGCCATCGTGCCGGTGGTCCGACAAGCCATCGAACAAGCCGGTTTGACCCCGGTCGATATTCACGCTGTGGCCGCCACCCAAGGACCTGGATTGGTGGGATCACTGCTGGTCGGCTTTTCTTTTGCGAAGGCATTTGCGTTTGCTTACCAGATTCCATGGATCGGGATAGATCATTTGGACGGGCATCTGCAATCAGCTCTGCTGTCCGATCAACCACCGCCATTCCCCTTCATTGCGCTATTGGCCTCCGGCGGCCACACCGGGATATACCACTGCAAGCGGCAGGGAGACACACAACTGCTTGGTCAAACACGCGATGACGCCGCTGGTGAAGCCTATGATAAGGTAGCGAAGATGCTTGGCCTTGGGTATCCGGGAGGTGCCGTTATCGATGCGCTGGCACAACAGGGCGATCCAACGAAAATCATTTTTAAGAGGCCTTATCTGGACAAAACGCAATTCGATTTCAGCTTCAGCGGCATCAAGTCAGCTGTTCACCGCTATATTCAAAAAAACCCACAGGCCTTGAGCCATGATTCCCCGGATATCGCCGCCGGATTTCAGGAAGCGGTGGTGGATGTCCTGATTCATAAAATCGTCTATGCGGCCAAGGTGAAACAATGCCGCCATATGGCCGTCGTTGGAGGCGTTGCGGCCAATCAGCACCTCCGATCCCGGCTGTCGGAAGCCGCCAAGGCCGAATGCATGCAACTTCATATGCCACCGTTGTCCATTTGCGGAGACAATGCCGCCATGATTGCTGCAGCGGCCCATTTTGAACTTGAAAAGGGCGTTCACACCTCCACTGATGCGGATGTCTACTCGCGTAAGCGCCGAACTACCTAGTGTTGTGTCCCGGAACTAACTTTTAAAATGTGTATGGCTGCATGATAGCCAAAGCGGCACCCCAGCATTGAAATCCCAATGCCAAAGCCCAAATGTCAAATTAAGGTATTCTACCGATCTTATATTCAATCGGTCTCCATCCGCCATTTGATATTTGGATTTTGTCATTTGGCATTTTGGTCGGAATAATGCCGGAATAGATTTATCCCATAATTCTGGGGCACAACACTAGGCGTGGTTTCAAAACCTTCAATCAGCCTGGCTCGGCCGCCAGGTACTTCTTCTTGGCCGCCATAATCCTTGCGACGGCATTTTTTTCCCCTGTGGACAGTTCTTCGGATGTCTTGCATCGACGGACGATTTCGCGGCAGGCCTGTTCGATTTTTGAGCTCTCGTGGCAAATCAACAGAATATCCACCTGTGCCGCCAGGCATTGCGCTACAATGGCAGGGATATCAAAATGTTTGGCAATGGCGCCCATATCAAAATCATCGGTCAGGACCAACCCGTCATAGCCCAGCTTTTGCCGCAGAAGATCGATAGCTATCGTTGCCGAAAGACTGGCGGGCCACTGCGGATCGATTTGCAGGTAACGAATATGCGACAGCATAATTCCCGCAACCTCACTTTCAACAGCCGCCTGAAACGGCACGAGATCAACCGTCGCCAATGCCTCTGCGGAAAGATCCGAATCCGGCAGATCCTCATGTGAGTCCAGGACCGTTCGGCCGATTCCGGGAAAATGCTTGGCAACGGCCATGATTCCGCGTCGTTGCATGGTATCGATGACGGCGGTTCCCAATTGTGCCACCCACTTCGGGTCGTGGCCAAATGCTCTTGATGTCATTACGCTGGGTTCGTTGGGGGGCAGCACATCCAGCACCGGAGCCATGTTCATGTTAACGCCGATGCTGCTCAGCTCTGATGCCGTAATGCGGGCAAACTCTCTGGCATCGTGGGTCGATCGCATGTGCGGATTGCCGTCGAATTGGGTAAACGGGGGTTTCAAGCGGGCCACCACACCGCCCTCCTGATCGATGGCGATAAACAAGGGCGGTTGGCCGCACCGCCTGGCAAATGATTGGGCTGCATGGCAAAGCTCGCTGATTTGGCCGGATGATTCCAGATTTTGAGAAAATAGAATCAATCCGCCGACCTTAAGGTTTTCGATATAATGCTTGAGGGTGTCGCTAAATCGGCTGCCATTGAACCCGACCATCAGACGTTGGCCGGCCCGCTGAGCCGGTGTCAACGCTGGGTGGTTTTGATCCGATGCGTCATGCGGTCCTGTCATTTCGACCGTCTCCCTTTGCGGCTTCTGCGGAGCTGATACTTCCTTACCGCACGGTTGTGATCTTTAATATTGGTTGAGAATTGGTGGGTACCGTCCTTTTTTGCCACAAAGAACAAAAAGTTCGTTTCATAAGGATACAAGGCCGCCTCGATGGAGGCGCTGCCCGGACTGGCAATGGGACCGGGCGGAAGCCCCCTTATTTTATAAGTATTATAAGGCGTCCGCGTTTGGAGATGATGCCGTTTGATGTTTCCGTCAAAATTGGGGATGCCATAGATTACCGTGGGGTCGCTTTCCAGCCGCATCTTTTTTTTCAGCCGATTGTGAAATACCGAAGCAATGATGGGACGTTCGGATGGTGCGCCGGTCTCCTTTTCGATGATGGAGGCCAACGTGACAATCTGATGCACCGAAAAGTTCAGATCTTTGGCGCGCTGCTCCCAAACGGGTTGAAATTGCGCTTTAAAGCGCTCAACCATTTTTGCAATAATTTTTGTAGGTTCAACATCTTTGGGAAAATAGTAGGTGTCTGGGAAAAGGTAGCCTTCCAAGGTCTGTGCTTCTATCGCATATGATTGAGCGACCAGCGGATCGGTCGCCAACCGTTGAATCTCTTCGGCGGTGCCAAGGCCCTGTCTGGCGACCTCTTGGGCAATCTGATCGATTGTGTAGCCCTCCGGGATGGTCAAGCGGTAGAGAATACTTCTGCCTTGAACGAGCATATCAAGAATCTGAGCCGGTGTCATTGTCGCTGATAAGCGATATTCTCCTGCCTTTAACCGCTTGTCGCTTCCGGTCATCCGGCTGTAAAGTCTGAATCGCGTGGTGCTTGCTATGATGCCCTTGCGTTTTAAACGAGCCACCAGCTCATTGAATGTTTCGCCTGCACGGATGATAAACGTTGCCTGATTGTCCGTCGTATCTGCGGGGCTGTTGATGAATCGGTGCATGTCGACAACCACCCAGGTGCCGGCGCAAACGAAAGCAACCGCCGCGCTGATAAGAATAATTCTAAATACCTTCAAACGCTATTCATCTCCTATTTAGATGTGTGTCGATCATATGCCAATGGTTTGCAGGTTGTCAATCTCGACACTGCTGGTTTACATAACTTTAACTGGTATTTACACTTGACAGTCCACCGTATTTCGATGATAAAGAACCATGAGCAAAATGCTCTACGGCAGGAGTGTCTGGTCTACAATCGATTTCCGGCACCGTACAAAGTAATCTTTGAGCAGATAAGTAAACACTGTGTTGCGGTTCCCCAATTAAACCTTTGAGCCTGCACAATATGCCTGACTTGCCCTCGATCTATAACAGCCGTATCCTAAAACTCTATATTGAATATCTCTACACGACCTATCCGACCATTGACGTCGAGCCTATCTTGCGTTATGCAAATGTGACCCGGTATGAACTGGAGGATCCCGGGCACTGGTTCGACCAGCAGCAAATCGATCGATTTTATTTAAAGGTAGTGGAAACAACCGGGAATAAATTCATCGCCAGAGACGCAGGTCGATTTGCAGTTTCCGCCGATGCCTCCGGTGCAGTCAAGCAGCATGTTTTAGGCTTGCTGCGGGTTTCATCCATCTATTTATTGTTGTCCAAGCTCTATCCCATGATCAGCCGCGGCGCTGATGTAAGCAGCCGGAAAGTATCCGCCAATTGTGTGGAGATTGCCGTCGTTCCCAATCAGCAAATTAAGGAAAGTCCCCATCAGTGTGAGAATCGCATTGGGATCTTTGAGGCCATGGCCACTGTTTCCACGGATAAATACGCTCAAGTTGAACATACCGAATGTGTCCACCGGGGCCAGTCGTGTTGCCGATATCGAGTCAAGTGGGAAGAACCGCATTATCGACGGTGGAATCGTTTTTTAATCTCAGCCCTTTTTTTACTGATTGCCTGTGCGCTGCCGGGATTTTTATTACTGCAATTCACGCAATGGTTGATCCTGCTTTTGTCCGGCGGAGCAGGGCTTTTGCTGGTTTGCATACGGTCGTACCACCTTCGCACTCAGGATCTTGCGCAGAAAATTAAGAGTCAGGGAAACGTCGCTGAGGATCACATCAAAGAGATTGATTACCGATACCGGGGAGCGCTTCTGGTTCAGAAAATCGGGCAGGCGACGTCAAAGACGCTTGATACGAATCAACTGGTCCGTGTCGTCGTTGAAAACATACAGCATTACCTGGACTTTGACCGCGGCATCATCATGCTTGCCGATAAAGCACGCGAACGCTTGATTTACGCAGCGGGTTACGGCTTTGACAAGCAGATGACGGATCTGATGATCAAGACACAATTTCGGCTCGATAATCCCGATGCAAAAGGGATTTTTATTCAGACCTTCCACCAGCAGCGCGCCATCCTGGTTGATGATCTCGACATCCTGCGGGATTCATTTTCAGCGCGAAGTCAAAAGGTTGCATCAAAAATTGGTTCCAAGTCTTTGATCTGCCTTCCGATAGTCTATGAAAGGCATTCCATCGGAATACTGGCGGTCGATAATATCATCACCAAGCGTCCATTGACGAAGAGTGATTTGAACCTTTTGATGGGCGTGGCATCTCAGACCGCAGTCAGCCTATCCAGCGCAGAGGCTTTCAGAGAACTTCGGAGGAGCGAAGAGCGTTTTCGAAGTCTATATGAAAATGCCCCGACCGCATATGTGTCCATTCGACCATTTGACGCTGCGATCGTTAACTGTAATGCCGCTGCGGTCGAGCTGCTGGGATACGATCGGCGGCGGTTCATTGGGTCTTCGCTGATGGATCATGTTGCCGTCGAAGAAGGGAGGGCATCGCGATCTCCGCTGCTCCTTGAACTGCTTCAAAACGGGCACTCTATCCGTAATGAGAGCATGCGGCTGGTTCATCGCGATGGGCATCACCTGTGGGTCAATGTGTCCCTTGACCCGTTCAAGGATAATCAGGGACGCGTAATCGAAGGCCGTTGCGTTATCATCGACACAACTGAACAGACTCAGCTGGAAGAGCAGCTGAGAAATGCACAGCGCATGGAAACCATTGGGATGCTGGCCGGGGGGGTTGCCCATGATCTGAGCAATATTTTATCGGCAATTGTGAGCTATCCAGATTTGTTATTAATGGATATCAAGCCGGACAGCCCACTTTATGACCCGCTTAGCAAGATCAAAAGTGCCGGCGCTCGGGCAGCCGCCATGGTTCATGATTTGATGACGCTTGCACGCCGCAGTGTTCCCGTAACCGGCGTCGTTATGGTGAATGAGTTGGTGAAAGAGTATTTGGCAAGTCCCGAATTCGAGGACTTGGTGGCGCGGAATCCGAATATAACCGTTGAAGACCGACTTGATGCAGAACCGTTCGCCATAAAGGGTTCACAGATGCACCTGACAAAAGCGCTTATGAATATCATGATCAATGCAGCCGAGGCGATGCCCGATGGTGGCACTATTCGGATATCGACCCACAATGAAACGGTTCGTGCAGAAGATCCAAGGTCTCCAGTGCGCAGTGGCGAGCACGTCGTATTATCGGTGATAGATAACGGGCATGGGATATCTCAGGAGGACCTGAAGCGTGTATTTGAACCATTTTTTTCGACGAAACAAATGGGGCGCAGTGGGACCGGCCTGGGCATGGCAATTGTCTGGGCGTCTGTGCAGGACCTTAATGGGTTTATCGATATCGACAGCCAACTGAACAAAGGAACGACGGTTCGACTCTACTTTCCCGCCACTAACGAAAAGCGCACCTGTCATTCGAATCCGCCTATATTGGTAGATGAATACAAAGGCCGCGGCGAAGTCGTTTTACTGGTTGAAGATGATACCGAACATCGAGAAATTGCGGGCCGGATGTTGACACGCCTCGGATATCGTGTGGTCACCGTCGACAATGGGGAAGCTGCGCTGGTTGAACTGAAAAAAGATCGTCCGGATCTGGTCGTTCTGGATATGATATTGGGGTCGGGCCTCGATGGTCTGTCAACTTACCGCAGGATTTTGGATTTGAATCCCCGACAACGGGCCATTATCGCCAGCGGATTCGCAGAAACGTCGCGTGTCAGGACGGCCCTGGAACTCGGCGCCGGCGCCTATATTAAAAAACCATACAGCCTCAAGGAGATTGGAGCGGCGGTACGCTATGAACTGGATCGGGAGTCCTCCTGAAAGTTGACATGAGTGGTTTTAAATTCTAGGTAGACAATGTCTTGATCAGCTGGCTGATGTAAAAACGGGCATGGCTGATGGGCGCCGCCATATTGGCTCGATGATTTGCGAAAAAGCCGTCCAGGTCGGAGTCTATGATGATCAAGGGGGACAATTTTGCCGCAGTCTCACACGATACGATGGCGTGGTGCAGCAACTCACTTCCATGGCGGCTGTCCAACGTGGGCAAGAAATCGTGATGAACCGCCTTCAGGATGACAGACATGGCGCTGGCCACCCCCCTGGCATAATAGAAATAATCATCCGCCTTAAGAAAGCTGACCGCTGACCCGTCATCCTCCCTGGCTTTGACAAGATTTTCATCGCAACTGCCCAGCAGATCTTCGTACTCTGTCAACAATGGGATTAGATTGTCCGTTCGAATATAAAAGGATGCCTTACCGTTGATTAGCATCTCTTTGTATATCGTCAGCTCCTCCAGGCTTTCCTTGTATTTGGATTCCGGCGCCGGAAACCAGTAGCGGTCTGCCTTGACCATCAGCCAATTCATGGCCTTTTCCAGATGAGGATTGAAAGCATCGGTGCTTCCTGTGCGGGAAATCCGCTGGGTCAATTGCACCACCGTTCGGCGCGAGACTTCCAGGATGCCCAGTTGTGAATTGTTGACATTGTCCGTGACATTAATGATGTCGTTGGGGCGCCATCCCCAGAACCTGTGGTTGAGTTCATGATCAAGCGGTTGCATCACCGCCTCGACAAAAGCAACCCCCCTCGGCTTCTGTACGTGGGGGGCTTCTTTCGCCGGCTCATGCGTCTTGTCTGTTTTATGCGGTACAGCATCCTGCCTGTCTTGATCCGCCGCTTCATGGTCGACGCGATCTTCCATCTCTTTGCTTTTGGTCTCCTTGGCGGGATGCTTTGATTGATCCGTCTCAGCATGCGTTTCGCCGGCAGTTGCTTTTACCTGTTGTCTATCATCACCGGTTTCGTGTGTCGGCCCAGACGATCGAGATGACGAAGTCTCCTGTTTCGGATCATCGCGCTGTGCTGTGGATGCATGCACGTTCGCCCCATGCACGGATTCTGCCGAGCCGTGTCCGTGATACGCCGGCTCCGATGCATCGTCGGGATGCGATGCCTGATCTAAAGATTTCTTGATTGGCCGGTCGGCTGTGTCGGCCGCTGTATCGAAATCAGTTGTTTGCTTATCCCCGGTAGCGTGGTCGAGCGGTTTTTGGGTCTGAACAGATGATTGGCTTGGGTCCTGGGGCTCACTATGACCGGTCTTTGGTTGATTTCCGTATTCGCGCTGTCCGAGATTCAAGCGATCCAACACGACGCTCAAAACCCAGATAACGCC
>JASFGJ010000061.1:0-11619 GCA_050123815.1 Desulfobacteraceae bacterium | reverse complement strand
GAGTCCATTTATGAATCCGAATATAGAAAACAAAGCGACGATCGAACCGTCAGGTATCAAGAAGCAAAACTTTCAAAATGTCAAAAAATAAAGTCTTTATGTGTTGTTTCATCCCCCAACCCTGTATCCGAAAATTGTCACTTCAGTTCGGGTCATGACGAAAAATGGCATATGATCTGCCAACTCCGTATGTTATAATATATAATATAAACGTCTGGTTATCAATATTGTGTCGCTGCGGCACATATATTGCGTAATAATGACTGGAACCTATCTCAAAATAAATGTAAGCGCTCATGGCAAGGCGCGAAACGGGGAAAAAGCGAAGCATACACGTCGTATGTGAGCATTTTGAGCCGTTTTGCAGCGCCGCCAGGGGCGTTTCGATTTATTTTGAGATAGGTTTTGGTTCAAAGTTCCTGACAAACGCTCAGTCCTTTTGTAAACGATCGTTTTGTGCTGCACCATTGGGTGCCGGTTATCATATCTGCTTCTTTGTTTAAAGCTGTTCCTTAGCCAGGAGTGGGAGAAATCGAATCCTTTTGCCGATGTTTACGCATAGAGTGGACGCGCAATGTTGTGGAGGTACTGCGATGAGAACGAACATTCATGAGCTGAAGGTCTTGATATTTTTGATCGCATGTTGCGGATTGATCGGACACACGCCTCTTTATGGGGCCACCTATTATGTGGATTACGACCAGGGCAGTGACACGGACTCAGGTACGTCGGAAAGCGCTGCCTGGCAGCATGCGCCCGGCGATCCCAATGCCACGGACAACCCGCAGGCCGTCGTCCTCGGCGCCGGCGACCAGGTGCTGTTCCGCGGCGGTGTGCGCTACCAGGGCCGAATCGGGATCCCCGGCAGCGGCGCCGGCGGGACGCCGCTGCGCTATACCGGCAACGGCTGGGGCGACGATAAAGCGGTTATCGACGGCGGACAGGCCTTTGGCGGGAGTTGGACCCCCTGTGCCTCGGCCGCCGCGTGCGGCGGCAATCCCAACTACGCGCATATCTACCACACCGATGCGCCATCGGGCAAAACCTTCCAAAGCGGCTTCTTTGAAGACGGCGACTTTATATGGGCCTCTCAGGAGCCCAATCCCGGCGACCGCTTTCACTACGATCGCACCGATGGTCTGCGCGTCATTCCTATCGACGACCCGTCGGTGTCCCATACCCGCACCTCCATCACCGATCCGCGCCACCTGACTCAAAGCGACCCTAATTACTACGATGGAGCGTATGTGATTGTGTGGCATATTCCCAACGTCACCACCATCCATCCCATTACGGGGTTCGATCCGAGCACCGACACCCTGACGCATGAAGATCTGGGGCAAGATGTCTACGACGACCGGGACACCTATTACGCCGTACTCAATCATTTGGGCTTTCTGGACAGCCCCGGGGAGTTTGTCCTGGATGAAGCCGGCGGTCGGTTCTACCTGTGGCCGTCCAACAGCGACGATCCAAGCGGTCATACCTATACGGTCTGTTCTGATGACACCGGAATATACTCCAACGCCAAACATGATTTGATCATCGAGGGGTTTAACGTCAGGGGGCACCACATGGGGATCCGGGCCCTCGGCACCGGAACCGCGGATGTGGTTATCCGAGACAATGAGGTCACCAATCTGATCTCCAACGGCTGGTACGCCGTACAAGTCAGCGGCGACCGCATGACCGTCGTGGACAATCGCGTGGAGAACTGTTTGCGGGCCGTGGGTATTCTGGCCTTCGGCAGCCATATCGACGTTTCGCGAAACTACGTCCGCCGCACCTCCCGCCAGGGCATCTGGTTCATGGAGGTAGAATGGGGCAAGATTGTCGATAACACGGTGGTTGAAATGTCCGGCACCCATGCCAACGGCGTATCGGTCTATGAGCACCACGAGGATGTGCTCATCGCCAGAAATCAGATTTTAAACTGCAGCAACGCACTGACCTATCACGGCAATCACCAGCCCGATCATGTCAACAATCTGGTGATTTACGGCAATCTCGTGGACGGCCCCACCAGCTCCTGGGGCGCCGATATGAACGGCGTGAAGATCTTCAACAACACCTTTTTGGGCCGTATGTTTATGCCCGAGGATGACCGGGATGTGACGTTCATCAACAATATCGTCCATGGCGGCGGCCTGGGGGATGTCCGCACCCACAATCTTTACACGGACCTGATGTGGAACCAGACCGCGCACTACGGCTGGTCGCCGGGGGAAGGCGAAATCGTGGAATATGTTGCGGAGACCGGCGCTTATCTTCCCATCGATTCGGTATTGGTTTACGAGGATGCCGGCGTGGACCACCACCTGGCCGCAACCGGTCCGGCCGTCAACAGCGGCACCGATATCAGCAGCCGGCTTCCCACTGCGATCTTTCCGGAAGTCGACTTCACGCTTGATCTGGCGGGAAACCCAAGAGGGCAAGGAGGCGGCTGGGATATGGGGGCTTATGAATACAATGAATCGGGATCCGAGCCCGATGATAGCGGTTCAAACGGCACAGGGGGCAGCGGTAGTTCGGGAGGATGTTTTCTTTCTACCCCATGATGAATGAGGTGCGTTGGATGATGTAAACTCTCGAAGCATCATCCCGCGACCCATGAAATTCCAAGGTGTTCTCCTATTTTTTCCAGCAGCCCTTCTATGCTGATGGGTTTTTCGATTAAATCGTTGCAGGCGGCGGTAAAGGCCGCCAACTGTTTTTCACCAACTGCCGCGGCAGATACGCCAATGATTTGAACATTTGTCAGATCTTCGTTGCGACGAATGTGCTGCAACACTTCAAGACCGTCTATGCCCGGCATCAGAAGATCCAGCAGAATCAGGTCGGGGTGGCATTGGGCGGCCTTGATCAGCGCTTCTCGACCACTGCCGGCCTGGATAACCTCAAATCCCAGCGGTTCCAATGCATCTACCAATACGTTTAAGTTGGTGCTTTTGTCATGCACAATGAGCAGCCGTTTTTGCCCTCCATGATGCATGCGGATATCGCCTGGAGGCGTAACGCCTTGATGCATACCGTCTTCTGCGGATTCAAGGTCGAGCTCCACCGTAAAAGTGCTTCCCGGCCCCCCGTTGAGTTCACTTCCCCACGTGGAGGGGCTATGAACGGAAAGGCGGCCTCCCATCAACATCACCAGGCTATGGCTAAGGGTCAATCCCAATCCGGTACCTCCAACCAGCCGGTCATCCATTTCAGTTTGATAAAACGGTTTAAAAATATCATCCAGGTGTTCCTCGGAAATCCCGACACCGGTGTCCATGACTTCAAAACGAAGCCGCCATTTTCCTCCGGACTCGGAACCCCGTATCTCGGACGCCGGGCTTTGTACAACCGATGTACGCAAGGCCACTCCCCCATGTTCGGTGAACTTGACGGCGTTGTCCAACAGATTGAGCAGCACTTTGCGAAGCATGCGGCCGTCTCCGTAGACCATTTCAGGCAAGGCATCGATCTCATCATGGTAGACGGCTAAGCGCTTCTTTTGGGCTTTTTTTTGCGTGTCGCCGACAACCGCCTGAATCAATCCCTGCAGGTTGAATGCAGTGCGCACCACTCTCGCTTTGTGCGTATCGATGCGTACGAGTTCCAATATGTCGCTGATCAGTGCGGTCAGTTGCTCGCAGCAGTCACCCACGATTTGAAGCTGCCCTTTTTGTATTTCGGTGAGGTTGTTTTGCCTTTTGAGCATTTGGGTATACCCCATGATGGGATTGAGCGGTGTGCACAGTTCATGGCTCATTTTGGATAAAAACTTGCTTTTGGCGATGCTGGCCGCTTCGGCCGCCTCTTTGGCCTTTGATAGTTCCGTGGTCTGGGCATAAAGGTGGGCGGTGCGCTCGGCGACACGCTGTTCCAGTTGTGCGTTGAGTTGTTGCAAGGCCTTTTCCGCCCGCTTGCGTTCTTTTATTTCGCTTAGGAGCTGTTTTTGAAGGGCTTGGATGGAAAGGTGGGTTTCAACCCGTGCCAGGACCTCCTCAATGCGAAAAGGTTTGACGATGTAGTCCGCGCCGCCGAGGTTAAGGCCTTGCACGATGTCCTCTGTCTCACCCAGCCCACTGAGAAAAATAATGGGAACCAGACGCATCCTTTCATCGGCTTTCAACCGTCGGCACGCTTCAAATCCATCCATTTCAGGCATGCGTACATCCATCAGAATCAGATCGGGCACCCGCTTCACGGCCGATGCGATCGCCTGTCGGCCGTTAAGGGCTGTGCGCACTTCATAGCCATGTTTTTCGAGTACGCCCATAAGCACTATAATGTTGGCTGACTCATCGTCGACGATGAGGATGTTGGCTTTACTTTTATCGGGAGTCATCTGTTTGCCTCGATTAAATCCCTCAACTCATCAAAGCGGAAACTGGCTGCGAGTTTGACCAGTTCCGACGCCAGCGGTTGGTTCTTTTCAGCGATGCTGTCTATGATGGCTTGGGCTTTTGCCGGATTGGTCTCCTCGGCAGCGTGATATAGATCCGTGAGCAGGGCATGGGGCACTTCAGACAAGGATTCGGCGATCAGATTCATTCGAACCGGCGTATCCGTGGATACATCATCGGCTGGAGATGTCGTTTCATAGATGAAATGTACGCCGATGTGTTTGCGTATTATTTCAAAAAAATCGGAGAGTAGAAAGGGTTTGCGTAAAAAGTCGTCACAGCCCGCTTCCAGCACAGCGGTGCGCTGCTCGTCAAAAGCGCTGGCGCTGAATCCGATAATGGCAGTCGTCCGGCCTTGTGCCGTGGCTTTAATTCGGCGGGCGACTTCATAGCCGTCCATGACAGGCATGCGCATGTCCAGCCAGATCAGGTGGGGCTGCCATCTCTCCCAAATTTCCAGAGCTTCCCGGCCATTGGCGGCCTGCTGGATCTCAAAGCCCGACTCGGGTCTGTCCGCTGAACTGACGCTGGTCAGTGTGTCGATCAGCAACCGGCGGCTGCTCTCTATGTCGTCCACAATCAACATCCGGTATCGGGGTTGGCCGGGCTCCAGGCCCACCACCTTGGGGCGGATCTTGCGGGCTTGAACCTGGGTGGCATCGGCCACACGGATGGGAATTTCAAAGCTGAACACGCTGCCCTTGCCGACCACGCTGTGAACGGTCAACTCTCCGCCCATCAGTTTTGCAAACTGTCTGCTAAGGGCCAAGCCTAGCCCCGTTCCCTCTTGCTTTTGCTGTCCGTTGGCCGTCTGTACAAAGGCTTCGAAAATATGGCTCAACTCGTCGGCGGCAATACCCGGTCCGCTGTCTTCGACGGAAAAGCAAAGCCGGGCGGGAGCGGATCGGGTCTCGGCCTCTTGGCCCGCGCCTGCAACTGGCGTTGAGTCGCCGCCAGCCATGACGTCCACTTTCAAAGCAACCATACCCTCGGTCGTGTATTTGACGGCATTGCCCAGCAGGTTGATCAACAGTTGGCGAAGTTTGACCTCGTCGGCGGTCACATAGCGGGGAACCACCGCTGCCACATCCAACTGAAACGTCAGACCCTTTCCTGCGGCTCGTGGGCGAAAGCTTTGCTCAAGTTCATCGATCAGCCTGCTAAAGTCAAAGGCGTGTTCTTCCAGTGCGACGCGGCCGGCTTCGATCTTGGACATATCAAGCACATTGTTTATCAACGCCAGCAGGTGTTCGCCGCTGCTGTTGATCATATCGATCTGTTTTTTGTGTTCGATGGGCATGGAATGGCTGTGCGAGATCAGTTGGGAAAATCCCAAGATGGCGTTCAGGGGCGTGCGCAGCTCATGACTCATGTTGGCCAGAAAAATGCTTTTGGCCTGGTTGGCCGCTTCGGCCTGCTCCTTGGCCTCGGAAAGCGCCGCAGTGCGTTCTTTGACCAGCTCTTCAAGATGGTCTTGATATTTTTTTAACGCTTGCTCGGCATTCTTGCGATCAGATATATCACGGCCCACACCGATGATTTCTTTGATGTTTCCATCACTTTCAAACACTGCCGTGTATGACCATGAAAGCCACCGCCAACCATCCTTTGCCATGGCGCGCTGCTCCAAGTTAGCTGTGTGGGGGGGTGAAAAAAGGACCTCCATTGCCTTTGCTGTTGGCTCTTGATCCTTTTCGTGCACAAGAGACAAAAATTTCTGGCCGAACAACTCTTCCATGTTTTTACCAAACATCCTGCAATACGACGGACTGACGAATAGGAACCGGCCTTCAAGATCAATCTTGACTACCAAGTCGGTCTGGTTTTCAACCAACAACCGATATTTCTCTTCACTCTCCCGAAGCGCTCCCTCTATTCGCTTGCGCTTTGCAATATTCCGATTAAGCATGATAATGATTATGGTTAACACCAAAATTGTAAAAAATGTTGGCCACACGATAACCTTGTATGCTTCATAAAAAGAAAATGGTATACTCACAATAATACTATCTTGAGGCAAACTGGACGACTTGATGCCAAACCGCTTCAATTGCCGATAATCAAACCTGTATTCTGCGACAGAACGATCAATAATCGGAATATTTGAAACCTTTTCCCCCTTTAAAATTCGTATAGCCATTTCTGCCGACTTTTCACCATGATGCCGGCCTCCTAACAGTTTTCCACCAATCGTTCCATGCTTCAAAACCTGGGTATGAAAAGTATATATAGGCCGTTTGCTTGACTTTGATATCCGTGATGCCCCTTCCGCCAGTGAAATATAACGACCGGTTTTATCGCGATACAGGGTTGCAAAAATTGCTATGGTATCATCCGAAAGATTCTTCATTTTGTCTTCAATTTCTGTGATGGACAAACTATCGTCAATACGGGCAAATGTTATTTCTGGATATTGAACGAAATGTGGTTCAAGCTGGCCCCAACGATATTTCCCCGAAGGGGTGTTGCCAGAAACTATAACCACCTGTTTTGTTTCGGGATGCAGCTTTAAAACAAAATCCAAGGTCTCTTTTTCCGCTGCAATCTCAAGTATCCCTGTAAAATGATCTCTATTTATAAGGTTGGGTGCCTCAAGATTGTTTACACCACAAAATATGATGGGGGTATTGGGAAATATCTCCTGGTAGTACTCGCGAAGAAAATTAAAGGCATTATCATCAGAAGAGATAATGACATCAAACTTTTGGTGATGATATTTATAAGCGTATAGTTCATATAGCATTGTTTTATAAGTTATGTCATATTTGATAGCTTTGGAGTCCATATATTCTATTACTAGGTCCACACCGATTTTTTCGCGATCTAAAACTGATTCAATCCCACTTATAATACTATCGGTCCAAGGGAATCCTTTATGATATGAATTCAAAACGAGTATACGAGAGTCGGGCACTGCTTGAGAGATTGCAAATGGTGAAAAGGATAAACAGATGAAGAGGATAAGAAATGTCATATACCGTTTGAGATACTGGGAGTGAATGACAACAAGTTCTGGTGCTATGAGATCCTGGCGATGGTTTCTTGTATTCTTGTTTTCCTGTGGCGACAAATTCAACATCGTACTATCCTTTTGGGGTGTTTCTCCCTATCCAAATAGTATCTAAAAATTCAAGAACACTTGAATTATTCATGAGTATCGTGTGGCTCATGAACAAGGATTATATTGTTAAATAAATTGAAGCCTTGTAGTCGTATTCAGAGGTGTATGAACTGATTCTTTAAAATGGAGGCTCAGATCTGCTTAGTTCTAAAACTTATCTTAAACGATAATGTTTTAAAAACTCAAGTTTGATACGGTATTTTTTGAAATTGGGTCTCCATTAGGGGGTCGAGTTTTCTTAGACATGAAAAATTGCTGTTTTCGCGGACAAGCAGGTCAAACACGTGGTGTTCAACATCAATTTTCTAAATGGGACCAGCGGACGCATACGTACAGAAACCTACGGCTTGAAAATAGGACCGTTGGATTTTCCCGTGTCTAATTAGTGCCCATCCATTTATTCCCTCTCCCTTGAGGGAGAGGAGAACGGTATTTATGGATGATCACTAATTAAACAGATCTTGCGCCTCTTGCAATGGGCGCGGCAGCGCAAAGAAAAATGTCGCACCCTGGTTCAGTTTGCCCGTGGCCCAGGTGCGGCCGCCTTGTCGGGCGATGATGCGGTGCACATTGGCCAGTCCGATGCCCGTGCCTTCGAATTCATCGGCGCGATGCAGGCGCTGGAACACGCCGAACAGCTTGTCTGCATAGGTCATGTCGAATCCGACGCCGTTGTCCCGCACAAACAATACGGCTTCGCTATCTTGGCCGGGCAACGATCCGATCTCGATTTTCGCCTGCTGCCTGGGGCGGGTGAATTTCAACGCATTGGAGATCAGATTGACCAGCACCGTCCGCAGCATGGCTGCGTCGCCCCTGACTGCGGGCAAGTCGCCGATGCGCCAATCGATGTTTCGGCCGGCCTTGTCGGGCTCGAGTTCCCGGATGACGTCTTGTACCAAGGGGCTCAGCTCCACCGGATGGACCGACATGGCATAGCGTCCCATCCGGATGAACGAGAGCTGCCCGTCGATCAATCGCCCCATTTTTTGGGCTGCGTCGGATATGTTGGCCATGTAGTGCCGGCTTTGTTCGTCCGGTGGATCTTTCGCTTTCAGCATTTCTATAAAACCGTCGATATGGCGCAGCGGCGCCCTGAGGTCATGGGACACCGAGTAAGTAAAGCCTTCCAACTCCTTGTTCGCCGCTTCGAGCGCTGCAGCCCGTTGTTGCAAATCCTGATTCAGTCTTATGATCTGTTTTTCTGCGTATTTTTTTTCTGTGATGTCCGCGCCTGAACTAAGGGTGCCAACGATTTTTTTTTCACTATTTCTCAGGACAACATGATGCCAGGCGATAAGCCGCTCTCGGCCGTTTTGCATCAACACCGGGCTTTCAACAAATTCCACCGTTTCGAGCTCCCCGGCCATGAGCCGCTGAAAGCCTTCGAGGAGATCCTGGCGATTATTTTCCGGAACAAATCTCTCAAACCAGTCTTTCCCGATGATTTCATCGGCAGCGCCTCCCAGAACCTCACAGCCTTTTTGATTGATCAAGGTGACTCGCCGGTTGGCATCAATGGCGACCAGGATGACACCCGCGATATCCAGATACTGTTGCGCCTTGTTTTTCGCCGTCTCCATTTCCAGCGTGCGCTCCAGAACGAGTTCTTCCAGGATTTGGCGATGTTCGTTCAGCTTTTTTTCCGCCTGCTTGCGGTCGGTGATATCCAGCATAATGCCTTCGATGTAGTCCAGCTTTCCGGTCGCATCCAACACCGGTCTGGCATTGAAGGAAACCCAGATCAATCGACCGTCGCGACGACGCAATTGGACTTCGAAGTCGGTGAGTGCGCCCTTGGCCACCAGTTCGCAAAACGATTTCCGGTCTTGAGGGTCGATCCACAAACGTGGCCCTATTTCGGTGACCTCGGCCATCATCTGCTCCGGCGAATCAAAGCCCATGATGCGCGCGTGCGCCGGATTGGCGCTGATGAATCGGCCTGTGGCGCCCGGGGTTGCTTGGTAAATGCCTTCCACAGCATTTTCGAAAATACTTCGGAAACGTTCTTCACTCACCCGTAGCCTGGCCTCTGCACGCTTGCGCTCGGCGATTTGATGCTCCAGGCTACCAATTAGCTCTGATAATTGCACGGCCGAGCTGTTGAAAGCATCGGCCAGGATTCCAATCTCATCGCTGGAAGCAAGGCAAATGTCGGCCTCCAGGTCGCCTTGGCCGATGCGCCTGACCTTCCTGACGAGTATATGGAGAGGGGCGGTGATTCGGTGGATCAAAACCACGAGGACTATGGTCATCACAATCGCAATCAGCCCGGCGGCCGCGAATACATAGCCTCTCATATAATCCACTTCGCCGTAGACCTCGCGCTGCCGGGCGCATGCCAAAACATGCCATTGCCAGGGCTCGAAGTATTGCTGCACCGTAAGATACTTTACACCTTTATGAATAAGGTTGCGATGCCCCTCCTGTTTGTCTTCGATAGTTTTAAACCATGGTGCGGATGATACATCTGTATCGGTTTCACTCTGGTCGGAAGAGATGATAATGGAACCCGAAGCGTTCACCACAAGGATGCATCCGGATTGACCGATCTGGATTGAATGCATGGCCTCAGCCGCAGACTCCTGTGCCTTTTTGACATTGGCAGGGGCATCTTGGAGATCGTAGCGAGCGAGCAGGGCAACATTATTTTCGGCGATCTTGATCGCCTCGAGCAGTTTGGCACTCAGCCATTTTTGGGCCAATTGGTTCAGAGCCCGTTCGGACAGGGAGGTTGTCATCCACCCGAGCCCAAGCAGGCCGAGGACGACCAAGGGCAGGGTGGTGATCAGAATCTTGGTTGCGATCCTCATGGTCTAATTCTCAGCTGCGAATTCCGGATAAGCGGACATTTTCTTGAAAATGACATCGGCGTCCTCATATATCTCAAAAGGGATGTCGATGCCCAGTTGCCTGGCGCGGGCCAGATTGATCATGATTCTATTGGCCACAGGATCCAGAACGGGCATCTCGGCGGGATGTTCCCCTTTTAGAATCCTACTGCCGAGAAAACCGGCGTAATACCCCTGCTCGACCATGTCCACCACCATACCGCACAGGTAGCCTTCCTCCGCCAGGATGTCCACATAGGCAATCCCGGGGCGCTTGCTGTTTTGAAGCATCCACCGAACCACCTGATCCTGGGGCACGTGATTACCGCCCTTGTCTTCCAGGGTCCAGGGAACAAAGAGGACAATGCTGTCCACCTTGTCCTGGTAGTCCAAAATCAGCTTCTTGAGGGTCTCGAAACGATCCGTATAGGCCGTCTTCACGATGGTAATGAAAGGATTGTCCAGCGCGCCTTCACCGCCGGCCGTGCGAATAAGCTCGGTTCCGACGAGGCTGTTGTCCGATAGAAACAGGGCCGTCTTCGCCTTTGGAACGATGCGGTGGAGCAATTGAAAGCCGGCGCTGAAGTGAACCTTTTCCTGCACTCCGGTGATGTTGTGTCCCGGCCGCTCCAGGGAGTCGACCAAAGCGGTAAAGGAGCCGTCCTGTTTCCAGGCGTAATCCGGCCTGGTGGGCAAAAGATTCACTCCGGCAAAGACAATGGGCAGACCGGTATCCAAAAGCTTGCCCCCGATGTGGCGTAGGGCATCGTCATCATAAATGAACAGGATATCCGGATTTATACCTTGGATCTTCTTCAAGAGAGCGTCGGCTGCCGCTTCCTGGTCCTCGACAGTTTTGTTGGCCCGCTTTGTGTCCATGTAGAAGCGATGCATGACGATGTCTTGACCCTCGAGATAACCAAATTCTTCCAAGCCCTTGATTAGCCCCTTGTTCTCATCCTCAACGACACAAAACTCAGGGTGGTAACTGAACAGGGCCACCGCTGTTTTTTTGCCGGCACCTGCGCTTTCGTCGAACCATTCAGCTGGTTCGGCGAACCATTCAGCTGGGCCAAAACATATGGCGACAAAAGCGGCCAGCAGCAGGTATATCGAAATATTAAATAGTCGAAACATGACTTTGACTCCCTTTTCGTTATGGGAGCATCCATCTTTCAGAGCTTAGGCGTTGGGAAAAAGAGGGTATCACGAACATTCGTGGCAAAATGTGACGGAAGAGCGGTGCGTTTCCGAGACTAATTGAAAAAACAAAACG
>JASFGJ010000060.1:0-11708 GCA_050123815.1 Desulfobacteraceae bacterium | reverse complement strand
CCAAGACCCAGGTCAAGCTCGTGCCGGAACATTACGTGCGAAAGCAGACCTTGGTCAATGCCGAACGCTACATCACGGATGAATTAAAACAATTTGAGACCAAGGTGCTGGGAGCACAGGATCAGCGTTGCTTATTGGAGCTTGAACTGTTCAATCAACTGCGCGAACAGGTACGGGCCCACAGCCCCCAAATTCAGCAAGTCGCCGACTTTCTCTCCCGGCTGGATTGTCTGGTATCCTTAGCCGTCGTTGCGGAACAAAACGACTATTGCCGGCCCAAGATCAACACGGAAGGACTGCTGCATATCCGTGAGGGGCGGCATCCGGTTGTGGAAAAGATGATTCGTGCAGAGCGTTTTGTGCCCAATACCATAAAACTGGATGATCAGGCCCAGCAGGTGATTATCATTACCGGTCCGAATATGGCCGGCAAATCCACTGTGCTGCGGCAGGTCGCCTTGATGGTGATCATGACCCAGATGGGCTCGTTTATCCCGGCCGTTGAGGCGGATATATCTCTGACCGACCGTATCTTTACCCGTGTCGGCGCTCTGGACAATCTATCATCGGGGCAGAGCACCTTTATGGTGGAGATGGAGGAAACCGCAAATATCCTCAATAACGCCGGTGCCCGCAGTCTGGTGATCATGGATGAGATCGGGCGCGGCACGAGTACCTATGATGGGTTGAGCATCGCCTGGGCGGTTGCGGAATATCTGCATGATGTCGGCAATCACGGGGTGAAAACACTGTTTGCAACTCACTATCACGAGTTGACCGAATTGGTGGAAATCAAACCGCGGGTCAAAAATTTCAACATTGCCGTTAAAGAGTGGAACGATCAGATCATTTTTTTGCGAAAATTGGTGCCAGGTGGTACAAATCGAAGCTATGGCATCCAGGTGGCCCGGCTTGCCGGCATACCCGATGCGGTGATTCGCCGGTCGAAAAAGATACTGGACAGCATCGAACATCTTGCCCCGGCCGGTCAGGATGTTAATATGCGTCTGGATGCTTCGGGAAAAGGCAGCCAAAATCCTGTTCAATTGGATTTGTTTCAATCAGCAGAGAGCGAGATCATGAGGCACTTGCTGGGTATCGATATCAATACAACGACTCCCATCGATGCACTCGAAATGCTTCAAAAGTTGCAGCAGATAGCGTCGCAAGGCGCTGGCAAAAACTAATCGATTATGACGGCTCAACGACCAACACGGTGCTATCGCTATTTTTTAGGACTCTTTATCGCGGTGTGGTGTTTTTCCGCTTTTGCTCCTTCGGAAGCAATGGGGGCCACGGCTCAGTCGAAATATTATTCGGCGGAAAAATGCTATCGGTATCTGAAAAACAATCCAAAGCTTCAAAAATACCGTGATCGCTGGATGCGTTGCATCGAACAGTTCATGGCTGTGCATCGGCATGCCCCCCGGGGAAAGTGGGCATCCGCCGGATTGTATCAGGCGGCAACACTGTACGCCAGTCTTTATCAGCACTCCTATTACGCACCGGATAAAAAGAAAGCGCTGGAGCTGTTCGATCGCGTGATTAGCCAATACCCCAAAAGCAGCTACCGCGGCAAGGCAAGAGACGCACGCAAAAAATTATTGGCTGGACGATCGGTCGATCCGCCGGCGGACTCCGTTTCACAGGGCAAGAAATGGCTGCAAAAAGCGGATAAGGCTTATCGTACGCTGCAACGCAAACCAAAATTGAAAAAATACCGCGATCAATGGCTAAAATGCATCGATTATTATCGCAAGGCCTATCAGGCCGATCCGGACGGATCCACCGCCGCCGCCGCACTGTTTGGTATAGCGCGCAGCTACGCAGAGATGGCCCGGTATTCATTCAGTGAGCTGGATCGGACCCAATCGCGGCGGACCTACGAGGAGCTGGTCGAAAAATATCCGGACAGCCCGTATGCCCCAAAAGCCAGGGCGGAGCTGGGCATGACCGCGTCTGAATCATCGAAAGATTCAAGCAGCGATGCGATATCGAATATGATCAAACAGGCAAGCGACCTTGCGGCTTCCAGTCAACAAGGCAACCAGCGTATGGCCTCCGCCAACAATCCGGCCTCCGTGGAAGGGCTTCGTTTCTGGTCCAATCCACGCTATACCCGCGTGGTTATCGACGCAGACAATGATACCGTCTTTTCCTATCATGAACTGCGCGAAGATCCGACCATCGGCAAGCCGCAACGCCTCTATATCGACGTGCACAACAGTCGACTGGGACGCAATCTTCAGAAAGTCGTTCCCATCAACGATAATCTGCTCAGCGATGCGCGGGCCGGACAATATACCGTCGACAAAGTTCGGGTTGTGGTGGACATAAAGTCGATGAAGACCTACAAGATTTTCTCGCTGAAAAATCCATTCCGGATCGTACTGGATGTCTGGGGGATCTCTGCCGATGCCACGCAGCCATCGAGGCCCGCAATCCAAGTCAAACCGGGCAAGGGCAAAATTCCTCCCGGCGCCATCGCCAAACAGCTGGCGCTTGGTGTAAGGCGGATCGTGATCGATCCGGGGCATGGCGGTAAAGACTATGGCGCTCCGGGGTATCTGAAAGGAGTCCATGAAAAACATGTGGTGCTGGCCATCGCCAAACGCCTGCAGCAGATGATCCGGTCGCAGCTCAAGTGTGAGGCGGTCCTCACCCGCAGTCGCGACAAGTACCTGAGCCTGGAGGAGCGCACCGCCATGGCCAATACACAGGACGCGGATCTGTTTATCTCCATTCACACCAATGCGTCGCCGGACCGCCGTGCATACGGTATCGAAACCTATATCCTCAACCTGGCCACCGATGACGAGGCCATCCGGGTTGCCGCCCGTGAAAATGCCACTTCGACAAAAAACATCAGCGATCTGGATACGATTCTGGAAAGTCTGATGAACAACGCCAAGGTCAGCGAATCGACACGGCTGGCCAGTTATGTTCAGCAGTCGATGGCCAGGTCGCTTAAGCGAAACTACAAGCAGATTCGCAGCAAAGGGATCAAGCAGGCACCGTTTTATGTTTTACTGGGCGCGGATATGCCGTCCATACTGATTGAAACGTCGTTTATCAGCAATCCCACGGAGTGCAAGCGGCTTGTGAGCAAGAGCTATCAGAAGCAGCTGTGTGAAGGGATTATCGACGGTATCAGACGCTATATCAAAGAAACCAGCCCGACCGCTTTCCGCCCGCCTGCCAACGGCCAGTCGGAGGGCTAATTTTGTCAACCGGTGCCGACTGCGCATGTTTGCGGCACCCTAAGGTAACGAGTCTCAGGAGGATTACATGGCATACGAACACATCCTGGTGGCCGTTGAAAACGCCATCGCAACCATTACCTTCAACCGCCCCAAAGCGCTGAATGCTCTGAACAGCGCGCTGCTGGCTGAATTGTCCCAGGCTGTCGATGAATTGGCGGCCGGCGATGAGATTGCCGTGTTGGTGTTGACCGGTGCAGGGGACAAGGCCTTTGTGGCTGGAGCGGATATCAATGAATTGGCTGGATTGACTCCTTTACAGGCAAAATATTTCGGCGAAAAAGGACAGCGGGTTATTGATAAGATCAGCGCACTCGACATTCCCGTGATCGCAGCGGTAAATGGTTATGCGCTGGGGGGCGGGACGGAAATGGCCCTGGGGTGCGACTTCATCTATGCCTCCGAAAGTGCCTCCTTCGGCCTGCCCGAGACCAATCTGGGGTTGATTCCAGGATTTGGCGGGACTCAGCGGCTGGCGCGTCTGATCGGACCAAACCGGGCCAAGGAGCTGATCTTTACCGGCAAGATCATCAGCGCCGGCGAGGCTTTTTCGATGGGTATCGTCAACCGGGTGTTGGAAGCCGATGCCTTGATGCCGGCGGTAATGGAGATGGGCGCGGTTCTTGCGGCCAAGGGACGGGTTTCCCTGAGGGAGGCAAAGCAAGCTGTTGACAACGGGCTGAATACCGATCTCGCTACCGGATTGAAAATCGAACGGCATGCATTTGCCCTGTGTATGGCCAGTGAGGATGCCAATGAAGGCACCCGTGCCTTCCTGGAAAAGCGAAAAGCCGAGTTCAAAGGAACCTTACGATAAACTATCAAGTGAAGGAGGAGCGGTCGCATGATCTACAACATGGAATATGAAACCATGCCGCGTGAAGCGCTGGAGGCGATCCAACTGAGAAGACTGCAAACCACGGTGGAGCGTGTTTATGCGAATGTACCGTTCTATCGAGAAAAATTCGCGGATGCCGGTGTATCATCATCGGATATTCGCACGATCCAAGATCTGCGAAAACTGCCGTTTACCACCAAGCAGGATCTGCGGGACAGTTATCCATACGGCATGTTCGCAACACCCATGGATCATGTGGTGCGCATCCAGTCCTCTTCGGGGACGACCGGCCAGGCCACCGTGGTGGGGTATACGGCGCGGGATATCCAAACCTGGGCTGAGCTGATGGCCAGATCTCTGATGGCCGGTGGCGCCACGCGCAACGATATCATCCATAACGCATACGGCTACGGTCTTTTCACCGGCGGTTTGGGGGTCCATTACGGCGCCGAAGCATTGGGAGCCTCGGTCATTCCGGTGTCAGGCGGAAACACCAAAAGGCAAATCATGATCATGAAGGATTTTGGGCCAACGATCATTACGGCCACCCCTTCCTATAGCCTGCACCTGGCGGAAGTCGCCGACGAGATGGGGGTTTCCTTCAAAGATTTGAAATTCAAATTCGGTATATTTGGTGCCGAGCCTTGGTCAGAGACCATGCGCGACGAGATGGAACGTAAATTGGATCTGGTGGCCGTTGATATTTATGGTCTGAGCGAGGTCATGGGACCTGGTGTTTCCATCGAATGCCACGAAGCCAAAAGCGGCCTGCATGTCTTTGAAGATCATTTCATACCGGAGATCATCGATCCACAGACGTTGGAGCCGCTGCCCTACGGCGAGACCGGAGAGTTGGTCTTCACGACCATCACGAAGGAGGCATTCCCGGTCATTCGATATCGAACCCGGGATATCACCTCATTGAATCCTGAACCATGCATTTGCGGGCGTACGCATCTGCGCATGAACCGGGTGACCGGACGCAGTGATGATATGCTGATCATCCGAGGCGTCAACGTGTTTCCATCACAGATCGAAAGCGTCCTGATGGATATGGACGGCGTTACGCCTCACTATCAATTGATTGTCGATCGCGAAGGCTCCCTGGATACCTTGACGGTCCTGGTGGAGGTTAGCGACGATCTGTTCTCTGATGAGGTTAAACAGCTGCAGGGCACAGAACGCAAGATATCCAAAAATATCAAAGAATTGCTCGGCGTATCGGCAACGGTCAAGCTGGCTGATCCCAAAACCATTGCCCGGAGCGAGGGCAAGGCGGTGCGTGTCATCGATAAACGGAAAATATGATGACGTAAAAAACGTTGAAGGAGGGCCTATGCAGGTAGAACAAATTTCGGTATTCCTGGAAAACAAAACAGGGCGAATGGCTGAGGTCACGGCAATTCTTGCCGAGGCCGGCATCAATATCCGTGCTTTGGCGCTGGCGGACACCTCCGATTTCGGTGTTCTGCGCTTGATTGTCGACGATAATGAACGGGCCAATTCGGTTTTAAAGGAGAATGGCTTTACTGTTGGCAGAACAGAGGTGGTTGCCGTTGAGGTCGAAGATCGACCCGGGGGACTCAACAAGATTCTGGAGATACTCAGGGGCGCTGAACTCAATGTGGAGTACATGTATGCCTACGTTCGTCACAGCGGCCGGGATGCTGTCATGATTTTCCGTTTTGATAATGCCGGCGCGGCAGTCGATGTGCTGAAAAACAATGGGGTTTCCATCATTGAAAGGGAGCATTTGGATCGGCTCTAGCAGGCATCGGAGGCGTTGCCCGGGGCGATGGCTTCAAAACGCAAATGTGCACCAAAATTGTGTTAATTTTTTAAAACAAACGACCGATATTCATCAAAGACACGGCCCACGTGGCGACAAGATCCACAATACAGGTAAGGTGCTGTTGCTGTTGGAAAAATCGGTGTGTATGCGTTGACAGTATCAGAGCCGATCAGTTATATTGTATATTGGCATTATGAAGAAAAGGCCGCAGAACAATACAAATATCCAGCTTGTCTGGGGCGCTGCGCTTACGCTGGTGGGCATCGGCGTATTTATTCGTATTCCCCAGGTTATGCCGAAATTGGAAAAGATGGAGCAGTTCGCGGACGTGATGTGGTTCGTCCGATTCTGTTTCTATCTGATGGGCGTGATCCTGATCGGGGGCGGCCTAAAGAAACTCTATCACCATTTTCAACCATCCGAGCAGGCCCGGCGTAATGATGACGATGCGGATCAGGTTGGAGACGGTACAGACAGGTAGGAGATCATGCTAAAAGCGCCACAGACACAAACCGCGTCGCAGGTAAATGAAACCGCATACCCTGCTCTTCAGGAAATCGGAAACAAGATCAGCACTGCCAGGGATTTGGACCATATTCTGATCGATCTTGAAGGCGAGATTACTGATCTGTTCAGCGCTGAGCGTCTGACGGTTTATGTAATTGACGGCGTCAAACGTGAACTCGTATCGCGCTTCAAGTCGGGTGATGAAGTTGCAGAGATCCGGGTGCCGGTGAACAACAATTCCCTTGCCGGCTATTCGGCGATGAAACAAAAGCTGCTCAATATTACCGATGTCTATGACGAAAAACAGATTAGAACCATCGATGACAACCTGCAATTCGACAAAAGCTGGGACCAGAAGACCGGATATCGAACCAAACAGGCCCTGGTCTATCCCATCGTTTATCAGAAATACCTGATGGGAGCTTTGCAACTGATCAATTGCAAGGGGCATGACGCATTCCGCTCAGAGGACGAAAAGGCGGCGAGTGATCTGGCTAAAATCATCGGCGTCGCTATTTACAATCAGAAACGCATGGCCGCGCGCGGCGGCAGGACCAATAAATTTGACTACTTGTTGGAAAACCACCTGGTAACGCAAAAGGAGCTCAACAAGGCCCTTGCCGATTCCCGGCAGCGCAAAGAGCCTGCGGAATCGGTATTGATGCGGGAGTTTAAAATACCCAAAAGCGAGGTGGGAGAGTCGCTGGCCCGCTATTACAAGACCAACTTCGTGGCCTACAATACCACATTTCCGATTCCCGGCGAATTGCTTACGGGGTTAAAGGTGCCATTCATGCGGGCCAACGTATGGGTCCCATTGCGCACCCAGGACAATAAGCCCGTCATTGCCATTGACGATCCTCACGATCTTAAACGCATCGACGAGATCAAGGCGCTTTTCCCGGGGCGCCGTGTCAAGTTTGTCGTAGCGCTCAAACAGGATGTTCTCGATTTTATCAAGCTGTTCACCCAGGATGAAAAGGAGATGGCCGAGATCGATGATATCCTGTCGCAGCTTGAAGATGAAACTGAAGAGATCGAGGAGGCTGAAGGCGCTGTCGGTGAAGAGGACAGCGCTGTGGTTCAACTGGTCAATAAAATTATCCTGGATGCCTACGCCAGGGATGCATCGGATATTCACATCGAGCCGTATCCCGGAAAACAAAATACGATGGTCCGTATCCGCGTAGACGGCGCGTGCACGGTCTATCAAACCATTCCTTTTGCCTACCGCAACGCCGTCATTTCACGTATCAAAATCATGTCCGACCTGGACATTGCCGAACGGCGGCTGCCCCAAGACGGCAAGATCAAGTTTAAAAAATATGGCGGCAAGGATATCGAACTGCGTGTGGCAACCATCCCGACCCAAGGCGGACTGGAAGATGTGGTCATGCGTATCCTGGCGGCCGGCGAGCCGATTCCGCTGAACAAGATCGGTTTTTCAGAGCGCAACTATGAAAATTTTGTCAGTGCCGTCATCAATCCCTATGGGCTTATCCTGGTGTGTGGACCGACCGGTTCGGGAAAGACCACAACGCTTCACTCGGCATTGGCTCACATCAACAAGACTGAAACGAAGATCTGGACGGCGGAAGATCCGGTCGAAATCACGCAAAAAGGACTACGTCAGGTACAGGTCAAGCCCAAAATCGGTTTCAATTTTGCCGCTGCCATGCGCTCGTTTCTGCGCGCCGACCCGGATGTGATCATGGTTGGTGAGATGCGCGACAAGGAGACGACCCATATCGGCATTGAGGCCTCGCTTACCGGCCACCTTGTTTTTTCAACCCTGCATACCAACAGCGCCCCGGAAAGTATCACGCGCTTGCTGGACATGGGCATGGATCCCTTTAACTTTGCCGACGCCATTTTGTGCATCATGGCTCAACGCCTGGTGCGCACATTGTGCAGCAGCTGCAAGAAACTCTATCACCCGTCCCAGACCGAGTTCGATGAACTGGTCAGGGAGTATGGTCAAGAAGATTTTCAAAAGAACCTCAACATTGAATACAATAAAGACTTCGAACTGAACAAAGCGGTTGGCTGCGATCAGTGCAACGGCACCGGCTATCGCGGACGTATGGGGGTTCATGAATTGCTGGTCGGCACGACACCGATGAAGACCCTGATTCAGATGCGTTCCAAGATGGAGGACATTCGCGACCAGGCTGTTTCCGACGGCATGACCACCCTGAAACAGGACGGCATCGAAAAAATTATCGCCGGACATACCGATATGCTTCAGGTGCGCAAGGTGTGTATCAAGTAGTTCTGATATGATTTATTCCCCCAACGCCCGCCTAAATTTTTCCAACTGCATTTCATAATTCGCACGGTCGTCAGGATTCATCGCCAGTGCCTTTTCTTCAGCTTCGACAGCTTCTGCGAAGCGACCGTTGCGATACAAACATTCCGCAAGCGTGTCCCATATGTGGGGGGCCTGCTCGATTTCGATGGCGCGCTGTGCCAGCGTTAGCGCGCGCGGGGGATCCTGGGCGGATGAATCGTCGGTTGTTACCAGAAGCCAGGCAAGGTTGTTGAGCGTATCGGCTAAATCGGGATTGAGTTGAAGCACCTTTTCATAGGCGCTGATTGCCTTTTTATGCATTTCGCGGGCCGTATAGCGATTTGCGATGAAACGATAATACATCGCATCCGCTGCGGTCTTGGTCTTCTTTCTATCTAAAAACCTTTCCAAGTCTTCCACACTGATGTATTGACCGCCCCCACTGTAAACCACCTGGGTGAATTGATATGCAGAAAGAGATATAAGCAAAAGTCCAATCAGGTAAACGATAATGCTTTTCCTGACCTTTCGATGATGCCTTGCGATCCATGAGCCGGCGTTTTCACACAGTGTTAAAAAATCAATTCTTTGCTGGATGCTGAAGTGGTGCCAATTGGGCTTGTCAGGTGACTGGCCGCTTGCGGCAATGATTTTTGTAAAGGTTTTTATGAGGGGTTGTGCCGATGGAAAGAGTTCGAAGACGTGTATGTCGGCCTGGCGCTCAAAATTACGCATGAAATAACCGAATAGATATCTGAAATAGACAATCGCGCAGATAACAAGCAGAACCAATGTTGAAATATTATAGATCCAATCAATATCCAAAGCGTAATTGATGATTAGATAGAGCAGCGGCGTGTTAAAAAGCAAATAGCTGCAGATTGGAAATACCGAATAGGATATCAGCATGAATCCGATAAAAAAAAGCAGGTAGAGAATTAGGTGCTTGTATCGAACATGCCCGATTTCATGAGCGATCACCTGGTCGATCTCGTCCGGCGACAAGAGCTGCAGCAAGGCGTCGGTGACCATGATATACCTGAAGCGAGGCATCAGGCCCATTACCCCTGCTGTGATCATGCGTCCGCCAAAGATGGGCCAGTAAACGATGTCGGCGTATCGAATATCCGCCCGGCGGCACAGGCGTTCAATGCGTTGACGGTGGTCGCCGCTCTCCAGGGGACGACATCGCCAGAAACGCTGAATCAGCAATGGAGCGAAGACTGCGGCGACCAGCAGAAAGATCAGAAAGTATCCAATTTGGCCGGCCGCCGTATTCAGGATTTGTTTTGGAAAGGCAAAAGGCAACAATTCAATGATATCGGATATGGCGAACAATAGCGTCCAGGGGATGATTACGGGAATGCTGAAGGCGAAATTTGAATAGACGTAGGTGCCACGGGAAATATTGGTCCGATAGATGACCCGATATGCATCATAAGATAAGATCCATATCAGCAGAAGATAGCCGATAAACAAGGACAAAAGGCATAGCGCGCGCAATGTGGGCAGGTGGCCGAACAGGCGGATCGACTGCAGATAGGCCGGCAGATGCAGGCCCCAGATATTGATGGCGAACATGGTCAATGCCAGAATCGCGTGACGGGTGTTCAACACACCGAATCGTTGATCCAACTGCGCTTGGGAGCCCAGCCCGACATGGGAGCGCAAGCGCTGGAACCGGTTGTGTGTGTAAGCGGCGAAAACGAATGCCAGGGCAAATGCCAGGGCAAATGCCTGGATCATGGGCAAAGGCGGGGAGGGCGGCGGCTCATAAGGTGCCAACACAAGCAATGCGACGATGAAATAGATAAAATTGGCGTACATCGATTTTGCTATTCAATTGTTAGGTTTCTTATAGAACCGCTGTTTTTCGCTATAAATGCAACCGCAGTATTGCTGGCGATACATGCCTTGCCGTTTGGATGCTTCAATGCCTTCCTTCCATCCCCTGCGGTAATCATCATAGAAAAATGGCAGACCGGTCTGCTTTGAGAGTGATTCGCCAATTGAACGAATCGCTTCATGGTTCTGGTATTTGCTATAAAGCAAGGTCGAGGAGAACCCATCAAATTTGCCTCGCTTGGCTAGCTTGGCCGTCGTTTGCAGGCGATGGTGATAGCAGTACTGGCAACGGTTTTCTTCGCGGAATGCGATATTTTGAATAAAGGTCTCAATGTCATATTCTTCGCCGATGATCAACTTAATACCGATCTTGGCGGCATATTCTTCCAATGTTTGCTGGCGTTTGAGGCATTCTGTGTATGGATGAATGTTGTTGCGATAAAAAAAACCCATGACGTCATGGCCGTCAGCCCGCAATTGATCGATGGGATAAATGCTGCATGGGGCACAGCATATGTGAAGCAGTATCCTCATTGGCGCGCTCCAAACAGAGCGGTTCCGATGCGCACCAGGGTCGCGCCTTCCTCAATAGCGGCTTCAAAATCACCGGTCATCCCCATCGAAAGTTCCTTGAAATCGGGTGATAGTCCGGCGCTTGGAGAGAGGCTGTCGCGCAGTCGCCGCAATGCGGCGAAGTAGGGACGCGCCCTTTCAGGATCATCGAAAAAGGGTGGCATGGTCATGAGACCAAGAATATGAAGGTTTTCCATTTCGGCAATGCGGACAATATTCTCAGCAGCCTCTTTTTCCGCCAGGCCGGACTTGGAGGGGGCATCGCCGATATTTACCTGAACAAGTATGCGTTGACGCTTTCCGATTTTCTTGGCCTGTTTGTTTAGCTCTTTGGCAAGTTTGATCGAATCCACGCTGTGAATCAGAGAGAACATACGCACGGCATACTTCGCTTTATTGCTTTGCAAATGGCCGATAAAATGCCATTGGACGTCCAAATCGACGAGTTGATCGAATTTCTCACGAGCCTCTTGGATGTAGTTTTCTCCGATGATCGTCGCCCCTGCGCAGACAGCCTCTCGGACCCGATCAGCGGTCTGTGTTTTGCCTACGGCGACCAGGCGAATGGTTTTTGGATCGCGCCCGCATTTATTGGCGCTGCGC
>JASFGJ010000059.1:0-11800 GCA_050123815.1 Desulfobacteraceae bacterium | reverse complement strand
AGCTTCCGCCCGCTTTTTTATGTGCCATGGTACTCTCTCTTTCCTGATCGGCTTTAAGATAGTTTATTTGGACTGCGTTATCGGTCGTCGCGGTATTGCAATACAGCTTCCTTCCTCTAACCTTGCTAAATTAATTATCTCAAAGCCGATATAAAATGGTCCATTCAGGCCTCTATGGCGTCTATCCTTACGGCTGTGTACGGTTGACGGTGGCCATGCTTGCGACGATATCGTTTGCGGCGCTTATATTTGAAGACGATGACCTTTTTGCTCTTGCCCTGCTCGATGATGTGTCCTTTGACGACAGCACCTTCAACGACAGGCTGTCCGATCTGCACATTCTCACCGTCCGAGAACATCAATACCTTATCAAAAGCAACCTCAGCTCCAACGTCGCCGACCAGTTTTTCAACGCGCAGAACGTCGCCCTGCTGAACTTTATACTGCTTGCCTCCAGTGGCTACGACAGCATACATGGTGTTTCCTCCAGACTTACTCAGACTTTAAAAAAACAGAATAATCAAGTTTTTTATCGATTTTGTCAAGAAAAATGTGATGGTCGTACACACTTTCCTCTTAACTTTTTAGGTAACCTATTTTCTTATCTTTTTTCCTAAATTAGATGCACAATGGTAATTTTGACTTACTCCATGTTACTGGGGCAATTTACAATCAGCACAAGTTCAAACGGATTAGATGGTTCTTTAGTTCGCTGGTGGCCGAACGGCTGCTCAAATCTAATCAAAGCGCTCGATCGCTTGGCTTCAAAACGAGCACGGCATGAGCCGAGTCTTCTTGGTGGTTTCCACCGCATGAGCAACAAGTTTTAGTGCCACTTAGATGCAGCGGAGGATCAGCGGCCCGCACTGTTTGACCCCGCTGCAAAGCGGGGGAGTTTGTGGGTCGCGCGCCTGTCCCGTCTGGTCCCCAAGCGGGATAGCGCATCTTAGTGGCACTAAAACGAAATTGCGCGCGGTGGAAACCACCAAGAAGACTCGGCGGCTCAATAAAACTAGCAATCATTTGAAATTATAGTATTTTAGTTTGCTTGATAGGGCAATGGCATTATTAAGTCGAACCATGGGTTTAAAGAAGAGCGTCGCTGATTGAGCATCTGAGCTCTCACCCATATGCGCTCTATTCTATTTCCTATAGGCGTGATATATGCCGGTAGTTGCTTTAAAAGCGATTCGTGCAATTTGTGCTATGCTTAGCCAAAGAGCCGGCAGACCGCCTTCGCGGCAGGCCTCATGCTGAGACCAGTTACACCTGGAAATATGCTTGATTGCCGTTGTTAATCTGTCTAATTAACGCAAATTATCGCTATGTGGAAATGATAGCCGAACTTAAAAAACGCTTAAATACCCCACTGCAGATCGGCAACCGCATCATCCCCAACCGTTTGGTACTGGCTCCCATGACTTTTCTGGGGCATCTGGCCTTTCGTCAGGTGCTGGACGAACTCGGCGGCTGCGGTTTGATGTTTTCCGAAATGTGCAGCGCCGGCCGGATTCCAACCGAAGATCGAACCAAATCCGCCTATTTTCGCTGGCGCGATGCCGAGGCGCACCAGTTGGCCATCCAGATGGTGGGCAACAAACCGCAACGCATGGCGCTGGCCGCCAGGCGTGTTGAATCCGAGGGATTGTGGGGGGTGGACATCAACCTGGGGTGTTCGGCAAAGGCCATTTGCAAATATAACCAGGGTGCGGCGCTGATGCGTGATATTAAGGGGACTGTGGCGCTGGTGAAGCAGGTGCGTCAAGCCGTGGCATGTCCGGTGACGGTTAAATTTCGCACCGGCTGGGAGGACAATCCGCAGATTCCCGTCGATTTTGCCCGTCGCCTGGAGGATGTGGGGGTCGATGCCCTGACCTACCATCCGCGGGTGGCGCCGGATCGGCGCAACCGTCCTCCCAGATGGGACTATATCGCGATGGTCAAAGAGGCGGTTTCGATCCCGGTCTTTGGCAACGGCGATGTCTTTGATGCGCAGGATTGTCTGAAAATGCTTCAGACGACCGGGTGTGACGGTGTGGCGCTGGGCCGCATCGCCATTGCCAAACCCTGGCTGTTCGCCCAATGGACGCTTGGTCGTCGGCCGCCGTCGGGGATCGACAAAACGGTCTCCTTGCGGATGGCGGCCCTGTTGCAGCACTATTTTGACACAAAAAGCGCCCTGAGGCGCTTCAAACGCTACAGTGCCTACCTGGCGTCCAACTACGTATTCGGCAACAATCTTTACAATCGGTTGCGAAATGCCTCCGATTTTGCCGGAATTGAGGATATCCTAAGGCAATTTTTCGAGGGACAACCGCGGCAGCTCAAGCGCCCCAATCTGAATTTTATGCAGTGAGCCGCTTAATTCGCAGCAAGGTCGTCCGGTTATTTTAGAGGCGTCGGATTTGCATTTTCTTTGAATGGCGTTTAGAATTGAGCTCAAGCCGTCTCAGCCCATTGTCGATATAATTTGGCAAGGGGAGATACCGAGCATTAACTTAAGCATTTGATGCTTTTCATGTGTTTTTTCGGGATCGCTATCGGGACAGGGATAGAACTTGATGGCATTATCGTTCTTTACGATAGCAATCCTGATAAAAACAACTGGGTTAATGACTCAACTTTCGGTTTTCATGAGCCGGTGCCACCAGCGGGCGGTTTGCGTCACACGCAGCTTCATTTAAGTGTCACTAAGACGCGCTACGGACGCCCCGCAAACTCGCTGCGCTCAAACAGTGCGGGGCGCTGCTCCTTCGCTGCGTCTAAGTGACACTAAAATTCGCTGCTGACATGACGCAAACCACCCGCTGGCGGCACCTACTGTAGAGTAATATCGAAAGCCTAAAGTTGAGTTAATGACATGAAGGAGATACCGTGATGAGACATCTGACGAAATTTCTGATTTTTGGAGCGCTTTTCGTGTTTCTGTTTGGTTCTGCTGCATCCGGCGCGGACGATACTTCCAAAAACAAGGCGAAATCTACCGGCAAAGAGATATGGGAGACCTTTAAAAAGGATATGAAAGAGGTCAAATCCACCTTTAAAGAAGAGGGTAAAAAGGCCAGGCAAGAGGGCAAAAAGGCCGGCAAGGAAGCCAGGCGCAACCTGAAAGAGGTCAAAGAGGCCTTTAAATCCCTTAAACCAAAGTCGGAAACCGCCAAGTAGCCGGCGTTGGGAATGAATACCGATTCCGGCCGAACCCCAAGAGCATTCTTCCGTAATTCCCATTTTCTCAAAACAACAAAAGGCTCGCCGCATTTGCGGCGAGCCTTTTAAATACTCCAAGTGTGAGGTGGATCGGCGAAGATCCCTATGCGCGGATCTCCTCTTTAACGCCGATGACAAGCTTATACAGTACGGTCAGCACCAGCGCACCCACGGCATAGACGCCCAGGGTAATGCCGATCTCAGGGATGGAGGGGGCGTATTCATTGACTTCATGCAGCGGGTTGGGCACGAAGCCGCCCGAGATCATTCCCAGGCCTTTGTCGATCCAGGTGCCGATAACGATTACGGCACAACCCACCGCCAGGGTGGCCTCGTTTTTACGCGTGACGGGATTGACCGTCAGGATGATGCCCAGAACCATCAGCGCCATGGAGGACCACATCCAGGGAACCAATAGGGTGTGGCCGTCGATGCCCACAAAGAGGTACTCGATGGCGTGCATGTGGCCCGGGATATTGCTGTAAAACGCGACGAATATTTCACACAGGAAGAAAAAGACGTTGATGCAGATGGCGTAGGCCACCGTCTTGCCAAGGCTCTGGATCTGCTCCTTGCCCGGATCGAAGTTGCTCACCTTGCGCACCAGGAGGCACAACAGGATCAACAGCGCCGGACCGGCTGCGAAAGCCGAGCTGAGAAAGCGGGGCGCCAGGATGGCCGTCAGCCAGAAGTGCCGTCCCGGAAGGCCGCAGTACAGGTAGGCGGTCACGGTATGGATGCTGATGGCCCATGGAATCGAAATATAAATAAACGGTTTGAGCCACATCTGATAATGGGTGTTGTTTCGCTCCGCCTCCAGGGCGTTCCAGCCGACGACGGCGTTGAGAAACAGGTACCCGCTGAGCACGATCATGTCGTAGAACAGGACCGAGTTTAACGTGGGATAAAGCGGAACGTTGAACACGCGCATGGGCTGTCCCAGGTCCACCAGGATGAACATCATGCACATGATCAACGAGGCAATGGCCAGAAATTCGCCCATGACCGTGATCTTGCCGTAGGCCTTGTAGTCGTGCAGGTAATACGGCAGCACCACCATCACGCCTCCGGCGGCCACGCCGACCAGATAGGTGAAATTGGCAATATAGAAGCCCCAGGAGACATCCCGGCTCATGCCGGTAATGCCCAGGCCGAATTGTACTTGTTTCATATACAGGGCAAAGCCGACGCTGATGGCACCCAGCAAGGCCAACACCCAGATCCAATAACTTTTATTTCCTTTTACGGCTAATTCAAGCATACCTACCTCACACGATGTAGTAAACGCACGGTTCGGTTCCTAAACTTTGTTTGCGCCGAATGGTGAAATTTTCGCGCAACACTTCCCGGACCTCCGAGTGGGGATCTTTCAGATCACCGAAAACAATAGCGCCGTTGGAGGCCTCAACACAGGCCGGCATTTTGCCGACGGCCAGTCGCTCCGCACAAAAGTTGCATTTTTCGACGACGCCCATCATGCGCGTTGGAAAGGCGTTGTTCATCTCCTTTTCGTCGATGAAGGGCCGCGGGTCGCGGAAATTGAAACTTCTGGAGCCATAGGGGCAGGCCGCCATGCAGAAACGGCAGCCGATGCAGCGGTGAAAATCCATCAGCACGATGCCGTCGCCGTCGCGTTTGAACGTCGCTTGGGTGGGGCAGGCCCTTACACAGGGAGGATTCTCGCAGTGGTTGCACAGCACGGCAAAGGGGCGGTGCTCCACCTCTTCAGCCTGGTACGGATTATGAGCATCAGGGAAGGCGTTGTGGTAATGCGTTTCCCAGATCCACTTGATTTCATGATTTTTGTTTCCCAAATGGGGCACATTGTGGGTCTTATGGCACGCCTCGATCAACGGTTCCAGATCGTGGGCATGGCTCAGTTTGCGTGTATCGATGACCATGGCCCATTGCTCGGCCTTAAGGGCCTTGGATCCTTTTTGGACTCTGGTCTGCGGGCCGTGCGCGGGTGCGGCGGCCATTGCCGTTACCACCGGCTGGGTGCCAAGCCCCAAAGCGGTGATGCCGGCCACTTTCATAAAGCTTCTGCGGCTGCTTTTCATCATTCTTCTCCTTTGGGGTTTTCGATATGGCAATCCCAGCAATAGGGGCGTACGGAAGCATAATTATGACAGCGGTCACAAAATTCCGCTTTGTTGGAGTGGCAGTCCAGGCACGTGTTGGACAGACTCATGTCAAAGGCCTTGCCATGCTCGTTGACAAATTCTCTTTTGGCATTGCGAACGACCTCGTGGCGCCACTTGTCCAGCAACTGCATGTGCTCGGCCACCATGTAATCGGTGGACATGACACACTCCTTGGCTGCCTTGGCCTTTTCCGTCAGAACCAGCTCCGGCGCTGGGGCCGCCTTGCCTGTCTTGATCCCCAGGTTGTACCAGAGGGGGAACGTGAACAGGCCCATGAAGATGATCAAGCCCACTATTATCCATTTTTTATCATTCATCGGCATCCTCCATTCCCGGCAGCGGTTCGCCGCGCAGGTCTGTGGTTCTTTCCTGTTCGCCCGGCAAGATCAACGCGTTGGCTACCAGTTCGGTAACACCGGTGCAGTCCACTTCCGGTACCCAGTATTCCATGGAAGCCGGCAGGGCGGCACGGTCGATGGCGCAGATGGTGGCCAGCATGTTGACCTTGTGCTTTTCATGGACATATTTGACGGCGTTGGCCCGCGGCAGCCCGCCGGCCATGCGCAATTCCATATCCTCGCCGGCGTTGAGACCCGATCCGCTGCCGCAGCAGAAAGTGTTCTCGCGAATGGTGTTGGCCGGCATGTCGTAAAAATGGTTGGCCACGTTTTGAATCACATAGCGCGGTTCATCGAGCAAACCCATGCCGCGTGCCGGGTTGCATGAATCGTGGAACGTAATGATTTTGTTGTCGTTGCGGCTGGGGTCCAGCTCAAGTTTGCCGTGCCGGATCAGGTCGGCCGTAAACTCGGATATGTGCACCATTTTGGTGGATGCGGCATTTTCAAACTTCGTCCCGGTGATGGGGTTGACCGGCGCTTCCAAAAAATCGGCCGGGCCGTTCATGGTGTCCATATATTGGTGGATGACCCGCCACATGTGGCCGCACTCGCCGCCCAGAATCCACTTGACCCCCAGGCGCTTGGCTTCCATGTACATTTTCGAATTGAGGCGCTTCATGGTTTCATGCGAGGTGAAGAAACCGAAGTTGCCGCCCTCGGATGCATAGGTGCTCCAGGTTACGTCCAGGCCGTACTTTTCCTTGAGGTAGTGGAACAGTATCATGTAGCCCATGCAGGTGTATGTGCCCGGATCGGCAAACACATCACCCGACGGTGTAATGAACAGGATGTCGGCTCCCTTTTTCTGGAATTGGGGTTCCATCTGGATGCCGGTGATCTCCTCGATATCTTCGACGAAGAAGTCAAGCATGTCCTTGAAGGCATGCGGCTGGATACCCAGGTGGTTGCCGGTCTTGTAACAATTGGAAACCGGGGTGGCGATCCAGTCGATGTTCAAGCCGAGCAAGTTCAACAGCTCGCGCCCCATAATGGTGATTTCGGCCGTGTCGATGCCGTAGGGACAGAAGACCGAACAGCGCCGGCACTCCGAGCATTGAAACAGGTAGTACCACCACTCTTTGAGCACATCCAGGGTCATGGGGCGGGCGCCGGCCAGCCGACCCAGCAATTTGCCCAATTTGGTAAAATCGTTGCGGTAGACCGAGCGCAACAGTTCCGCCCGCAGTACCGGCATGTTCTTGGGGTCGCCCGTGCCGATGAAAAAGTGGCATTTGTCGGCGCAGGCCCCGCATCGGACGCAGATGTCCATGAAGATTTTGACGCTGCGGAATTTTTCCAGTCGCTCTTTAAACCCTTCGTGCAAGATCTCTTTCCAGTTTTCCGGCAGCTGCCAGTCGTCATCCATGGGGTTCCAGGGGCGCGCGTTGGGAAACCCCAGGGTCTCGACACTTTTGGGATTGGATGCGTAACAATATATCCCCTTGCGGATGTTGACCGGTGTGTCCATCCAGCCTGTCGCCGGCGGGCGGCTTGCAATCTGGTCAATCAACTCTTGGGGTTTGGGAGTTTCGTCTGCCATGATGTATTACTCCTTTTCCTCGTCCTCGGTCGGTTCTTCTGCTTCTGGCCTGGGCTCTGGCATTTTCTCTACCGGAAGGCCGGCGTCAACCATTTTTTCCCTGAAATCGTCTTCGTATGCCGCATACGTGTGAACTTTGACCGGGTAGTTCCACGGATTGACATGGCGATTTTCACGGGTGTTGGTCGTCATATTCCGGGTGGGGCTCAAAAAGACACCGCCCATGTGCATCAATTTGCTGAACGGGAAGTACATGAGCAGAATACTGACAAAAAACAGATGGATGTAAAACAAGGAGCCGATGCCGTCAGGAATGGACCAGTTAAATGTTACCAGCCCCATGGTCAGCTCCTTGATGGCCACGATGTCCACTTTGGTAAAGTAGCGCATCAGGATGCCGGTAAATGCGATGCCCATGATCAGAAACAGGGGGAAAAAGTCCGAGGCCAGGGAGATGTAGCGAACATTTTTGACGAACAGCCGCCGCAGGAACAGGTAAGTTACGGCCGCCAGCAAGACCAAACCCGAAAGGAATACACCGGGCAGGCCGGACTGGATCGGGTTGTACATCACCTCGATACGGAAAAAACTGTCAATGTTTTCAAGTAGTTGCAAGGCCCAGGGCATCGGTTCCATGAAAAAGCGGAAGTGGCGAACCACAACGGTCAAAAAGGCGTAGTGAAACGCCAGCGCACCCACCCATAAAAAGATCTCCAGACTATAGGTGATGGTCGGACCCGATTTGATTTTCATCCGGGTGTTGCGGAACAGCGACCGAAACGTCACGATTTCCAGCACCATGCGGATGAACACACCCAGACCGGTGGATGGGTTGTCAATTTTGGCCTGTTTGATCCAGGGCATCGACTTTTGTTGACCGCACGTGGTAGGGATGCGAAACGGCACGGCTGATTTCGACCAGTCCATGACGCGCCGCACGACACCCACAATGAACACGATGACGGCCAGGTAAGGAAGGACAATCCCGAACAGCCATTGGAGACCGGCAATCGATCCCAGGTAGGCGATCAGGGCCAGCAGGAAGACTACCAGCAGCGATGATATGTAGTGAATATTCATCTAACCGCACCTCATGTTGGGTCCCAAACCAATATGTGAGACCGTTATTATTAATAGGTTAACTATTTGGCCGGCGAGTCGTTATCCACCGGATCCTTAATTAAACCTGCTCTGGAGAATGCGCTGAAGGTTCGCGCTCTCATTTCGTTGGCTTTGAGGTCGTATATTTTTTCTCGACACTGCATATAGATATCGAATGCCAGCAGACCAAATTGATCGATCCGTCGCTCAAGTCTGCTTAGTTCATCCAAATGCTGCTCGTCACCGGCATGTAACGCCAGCGTATCTCTGATGATATCTTTGAGATTGAAAATCCAGGAAATGGCTTTTGCCGGTGTAAAGTCTTGTATGGCCCGGATTCGAATGATTGGATCAAGAAATTCGCGGACTGTATTGGGATCCGCTGTGCTGACGATTCGGTCAAAAATTACTTCGAGATTTTCACGGGTGGTTTGTCCGACAGGATTGGCGAAGGGATCCTTTTGACTCCCCAGAAATTGAGCGGTGTCGGCTGGGTAGGTGGCAATGATCCCATCGAACCATTTCTTTACTATGCCGCTCTTTTTCTGGGAAAGCTGCTTGAGCAAACTCATTTGCCGTGTAATCTCCCCCCCATTGAAATCGTGGAATACACCCGTTTCGACGTGTCGTTTCACATTTCGAGCAACTCATGAATTAAGCAAGAAGATATAGTCAAGATGGCACACCATGTCAAGACCATACGAATCTGAACAATGGTATTTTGGTTTTAACTATGGTAAACTAAATGAATAATCCTTCAGTCAGTATCGGTTCCCAGCGCCAATTGAAAGCGAAGGGCTCACATAAAAATAACATTTAGTTCTTGAATTTGTAAGGAAGCCTTTCATGCGCACCGCCGCAGTCATTGCCAATCTGACCCAGATGGTCATTGTCTTGCTGGTTTTTTTGTTGCAGGGGTTCGTCCTTGGCAGTTGGACGGTGCTTGCTCTGTTCATCCTGCTTTTGATCTCATTTCTTAATCTTTTGGTTCTTTTGTTTCATTCGGCGCTGGCCGGCCCGGATCAAACAAAGCTGTTTAAGAACCCGGCCTCCATTATCAAACGTCAGGATCTGCGTGTCACGTATGTGGCCAGGAAGAGTCCCATAATGGCTATTGGTTCGCGTAAATTCAAGGTGATGGATCTTTCGGAGACGGGCGTCCGCTTTGCCATCGGCCGAAGCGAGCATCTCAAAAAGCGTTCACGTTGCCAATTGACCCTTTTATCCGGGCCGTCATTGACCTTCAAGGCGGTACTGATTCGTCGTGAAGGAGGCGAAGCCGTAATGAAATTCAAACAACCCATTGCCTACCGGACATTGATCGAAGAGAAGCAGGCCGCAACACACTGACCGGCGCTGCTGACGGTCAAACATGTTTCTATATTATTTCGCTTTTTTGGCAGGTGTCAGATCAATAACTGTAATTTCCGGCGGTGCCAGCAGTCGAATTGGAGGCCCCCAGGTGCCGGTTCCACGGCTGACATACAGATGGGCCGGATTGGGGCCCTTCAGCTGATGAAGTCCGCAATGGATCGGGTATCTCAATGCAATCAGCAGATTGAATGGAAAAATCTGGCCTTTATGTGTATGGCCGGATAACTGCAAATCGAACCGTGTCTGGTTGGCATGGGAAAGGGCAGGGCGGTGCTTCAACAACAGGGAAAACCGTGTGGGAGAATTGGCGGCCAATAACTCAGTCTCACTGGAGCCGATAACCGCTGCACCGGTGGGGTCATCTATCCCGGTAATTGAAAGGTGCTTGCCTGCATTGACAGACCGGTTGCGCAACAGCTGAAAGCCCGCCTTTTCAATAAACCGTTCCGAGTTTTCCAGCCCCATATAAAATTCATGGTTTCCGGTAACAGCGAATTTGCCTAATGGCGCCTTCAGGGCATGCAGTTTGGTCGTAATCAATTCGGTTGAGGGCGTACGCCCATCGACCAGATCTCCGGTGCTGACCAATACGTCCGGTTTGAGTGTGTCAACGGCGTTCAATACCGGCTGAAGTCGTCCCGGGTAGTACATCAAACCAAGATGAAGATCGGATATCTGCACGATGCGAACCGATTTGGCTTTGGCGGGAAGTTTGGTCGTCGTCAGCGCAATCGTTTCGATACGAAGATGATAAGCCTCAAAAGCGCCATAAATCATGATCCCAAGCGCTGTCAAGGCGGCAACTCCAACGCACTGCCTGCGTGACAGCATCAGATGAGCCCAGTCCTGTTGCATCAAACGCTGCCCCAGCCCAACAAGCAAATGATAGCCGTCTAAGGGCAATGACAAGCAGATCGCAATAAACAAAAATCCCATCCATACATAGCCGGTCCAAGCAGACACAATTGCCCAGACCAGGTGGCCCTGTGCTTCGAGTATTCTGGCCTGGATCGGTGCCAGCATTAAAAAGAGAAGCAGCACAGACAGGAACCCATAAGAGATGCCATGCAGGTAATAAGCGCGCCTTAACTTGATCAGTACATAGAGATGGGCTGAGCCGTAAATGCAAAAATATAGGGATAGCAGCAGTATCAAACGGCTCATTATCAGTACCATTTCCTTTCGAACAATTTATGGCGTGCGGGTAACACTGGGAACACTGGGAACATGTTAAAGGGGATCCTTGGGGCTTTGCAATCCTTTTTGTTTCATCTGTGACACACCGTCCGCTCGCAAGAATTCTCGCAGCACGGTTGTTGCATAGGCGCCTGAGGGCAGCGTAAAGCGGAACAGAAGACCTTCCGTGACGGGTGAGATGTCAAGATCCTCCAACAAAAGCTGTGCCGGTCTCCTCGATCCGGGCGCCTTAAGCGCTTTGAACAATTGCCGGTCAAGTTCCAATGACTGTAAAATTCGCTCCTCCAATTCGCCGGCACGGCCGACGGCGGCCATCATCTTGTAACCGTAAACAGGGCCTGTTGTGACGATGTTTCGGGCCGCAAAACGTTGCGCTGCTTCCGCCGTATCGTCAACAATGAACATCCCACCGGTATCGGTTTTGCGAGCCACATCGCCTTCGATGACGACATCGAACAGCCCGCTTTCGATGCGCTGTTTGAGCCACACATTGAACAGCGCGCTTTGCAGTGCAGATATCATGAACTGGTCTGTTTTTCCCCTTCCGGCACGGCCTTTTTGAATCAGTTGCTGTACCCGATCAAGATTTCGCATCTGCCAACCGAAGCGCTGCTCTCCATAATAGTTCGCGGCCCCATGTCGCCTTAGCAGATCGGCGATGGCCCGTGCCTTGATCCATGCATCGGGAACTGGTTGCGAGACAATGATTTTAAAACGATTGGCGGTCACATGCCCGGTTTTGATTTTGTTGCGGTGGCGCCGTATTTCCAGGATCTCGAACGGCATCGAATCCAGGATTTGTTGAATCGCGTCCAGTCGCATGCTCAGCGGCAGGT
>JASFGJ010000058.1:0-11916 GCA_050123815.1 Desulfobacteraceae bacterium | reverse complement strand
ATGCGTCGGGACGGCCGAAAGAGTCGGCAGCACTTACGAAAACCTGGCCGCTGACGTCAGAGCCGGAGACACCATCCTGCTGGACGACGGTTTGATTCGACTGCAGGTGGAAACCGTCAAAGGCCCCAACGTTCACTGTTGTGTCAAATACGGTGGCCTGCTCAAAGAGAAAAAAGGGATCAACCTGCCGGGTGTTGCGGTTTCAGCGCCATCTGTGACGGAAAAGGATAAAGGGGACATTAATTTCGGGATAAAAAATGACGTGGACTATATTGCCCTTTCTTTTGTGCGTTCCGCACAGGACGTAAAAGAGGTCAAACAGATTCTCAAACGTCAGGGCAGCAATATCCCGGTCGTGGCGAAAATCGAAAAACCGGAGGCCCTCCAAAACCTTGACGCGATACTGGATGCGGCCGACGGCATAATGGTGGCCCGCGGTGATCTGGGTGTTGAAATGAACCCGGAACTGGTGCCAACCATCCAAAAACAGATTATCCAGACCTCTCTGTATCGAAACAAGCCGGTGATCACCGCCACCCAGATGTTGGAAACCATGAGTCACAACCCCATTCCAACGCGTGCCGAAGCCTCTGACGTGGCCAATGCTATTTTTGACGGCACCGATGCGGTCATGCTCTCCGCCGAAACCGCATCCGGTCGATATCCTGTGAAAGCAGTGCAAATGATGGCGAAGATTGCCGAAAATACCGAAACCTCACCATTCATGAAGTACAATATCCAGTATCGATCGGACAGCCGAGACCTCGTCACCCATGCCGTCGCCCAATCTGCCGTAAACATTTTACATGAAATTGATGCCAAATGCATTGTGGCCTTTTCCGTATCCGGCGGCACATCCAAACAGATATCCAAACAACGCCCCTCCAAGCCTGTATATGCCTTCAGCTCCAGCAAGGCGACCTACAACCGCCTGTCTCTGCTGTGGGGCGTTACACCGATGTACATCCCGAATATCAATAATGCCGAACGCCTGATCGCCGGCAGCGAAAACATCTTAATGGGTAAAAAGTATGTGCAAAGCGGCGATTTGATTGTACTGGTTATCGGATTGGGACTCAAATCAGGATCCACCAACATGATCAAAATTCATCGGGTGGGATGTGATGACTGAACACCGAAACCGGGCCTGTACCGTCGCTCCCAATCATCAAATCGATCGCCGAAATAGCCTCTCACGGAAATGCTTTTAGCGATCATCTGATTGATCAAGTCCGGCAGTTCGTATTCAAGATAGTTCGTTACCAGAACGACTTTTTTGATGCGCGTAGGCATCAATGCATTGAATGCATATTGTATCAAGGGCCTGCCACCGGATTGCAGCATGGCCTTCGGCGTTTGCTTTGTAAACGGCAGGAGCCGCTTTCCCAGCCCGGCCGCGAGTAAAACAGCCAGCCCCGGATACCTGTCGGCATTTGCTTGCATAAAATCAAATTAGCGCGTATAAGGAAAAATGTCACGCTCACCCGACGCTTCACAAGAGCTATAAATCCGCACCGCCCATCACATGCCATAAGAAGTTAGGGCGGAGGAAAAAAATTCCACCATATGGTGGATTTTTTTTCCTCCGCCCTTAATCCGGTGTGACCCACGTCACATCATTTCAGGTGTTTTTATTGTACGTTGACTCAAGGCTGTACCGAAAGCAGGAAGGCGCAAACGGTCCGGGCACCGTTTGCAGGAAAAATACAGAAATAGTTTGACAAGGCATAAGGGTTTAAATATATAGGGTATATAGCGTATTGTATCGTACTCGTTTGCATCACGTTCTGTGTTGCCACTCAACTTAGATTTGACCTTGTTCATATCTGCTCTCACGTTGATTATGCAAATTGAAGCCGCAATTCGCAGTTGAACTTTGTTTCCATCTCGTTTTTCGAATTTGATCTTTTTGTAAGTTAGGTTCACTCGTTTTATTTACAATTCAGTATCCGCACCAGTGCTCCTTATTCCACCGGATGGGCATGGTTTGATTGCCTGCTGCCGTTTCTTGCTGCGCTTTCATAACCGGCCTGACCGTTAAGCCGGATCAATGCGGACACACGGATCAGCGCCATCGAACTCACGATACAGCCGTCTCGTCACGAAGCCCTTTAGTAAGGTGGAGATAGAAATCACATCTCCATTTTAAGGATAACCAGGTGTAGCCATCGCATATGGTACTTACGATTAAAGCCATAAGTTACAAGGGACAGCCCCTGATTTCACCCATCGAGGCCGTGTTTGATGAACAGGGAGGCACGTTGGGGCGGTCACCTAGAAACCACCTCGTGCTGATGGATAATGAAAAGGTTGTATCGGGCGAGCATGGAACCATCACGTATGAAAATGGAAACTATTACTATATCGACACCAGTCTCAACGGTACCCGTGTCACCAATCGCAATCAACGGATTCACCACCAAAAAATCCGACTGAAGGATGACGATATGCTGCAGGTCGGCGAATATCGTCTGGTTCTATCGATATCGGGAAATAGCATCCACCCCTCATCACATCACCCACAACCCGCGCAGGATCCGTTGTCGCTAGCCATGTTCGACCATGACGGCCCTGAGAGCCGCGAGCCGCAGATGAGCGACATACTCGGAAACAATGGATTGTCGGATCGTGATGAAAACATCAACGCCTATGAAACGCCGGAGTTTCATTCCGCTTTCTCCAACGATCAGAGTGCATCCTTAGACGATAGCTTCGTGCCGCCCGAACCGGTCGGCATTGCGCCGCAGGAAGGCAATTCGCCCTTTCCGGCGGATCTGACACTGGATGATTTCTTTGGCAGCGACACAGGCAGCAAATTAACCGCCGCAGGCGCCAAAGGGCGCCAGGTACCGATACCCGACGATAAGCGCTCCCGGGACAGATCGATACCATGGAAAGAGGGCTATAAGGATTTCAGCAGGTCTCCGGAGTCACCCGCCTCAATGGGCAGAAAAGCGGAGCAGGTTCCAAGCGTGCCGCCAGCAAACGGGCAACCGGTTCTGACCGCAAAAAATAGCCGGCCAAGCACCGGTGAGGTCTCTGCTGAACTGCTTCGTGAACTTTTCATGGCTGCAGGGATTGAGGAGACAGGCGTTTATACCAGTGAAGAGCGTTCGAAACTCATGCGCAGTATCGGCTCGATTTTGAGAGAACTTGTCGACGGTTTGATGACTGTCCTGCGCGGGCGCAGTGAGTTAAAGTCCCAGCTGCGTGTTTCGATGACAACGCTCAAACCGGTCGAAAACAACCCGCTGAAGTTTTCCCCGAGTGTGGAAGAGGCACTCAAAAGCTGTCTGCTAAACAAGCATCCGGGCTTTATTAATGCGGTTGATGCGATCCATGAAGGATATGAAGATATTAAAAATCATCAACTGGCTATAACTGCCGGCATCCAGGCCTCCCTGGTAAACATTTTGAAACGATTCGACCCCCAGCGCTTTTCGGAAAAATTCAGCGAAGGATTGGTTTTGCAAAAAAAAGCAAAGTGTTGGGATGAATACAGACAGGCGTACCGACAAATTGTCGAGGAGGCACTGGAGGATTTTTTCGGTGAGGTTTTCGTTCGCGCATATGAAGAGCAGATCGACAAATTGCGTACGAGAAAAAATAAAACGATTTAAGGCACGAGAGATAGGCTATGTCCGGAAACAGCAAAGTCATTTGGTCTGAAGGAATGTTCCTGCGTCCCCAACATTTTCAGCAACATGACCGCTATATCGAAAATCTTGTAAACAATCGATGCCTCGGACTGAAAGCTTACAGCTGGGGATTTTATGAGCTTCAGATCGACACCGACCTCTTGAAAATCGGCAAACTGGCACTTACGGCCTGCAAGGGCCTGTTCCCTGACGGCACACCGTTCAGCCTGCCGGAAGATGACGATTTGCCGCTGCCGTTGGACATACCTGAAGACATTCACAATGAATTGGTTTTCCTTGCATTGCCACTGCGTCGGCCCGAGACCGCAGAGATCGACAGCGCGTCGAATACGGACGGTCTGGCCCGATTTCGGTTGGACGAATGGGAAATCAAGGACAATAACAAAGGTGCTGAGCAAAAGGCGCCGGTACAAGTCGGCAAGTTAAAGATACGTTTGATGCGGCAAAAAGATGAGCGCTCGGGATACACCTGCCTGGGTGTTGTGCGAGTGGTTGAAGCACGCGCAGATAAAACCATCGTTGTTGACGATCAGTTCATTCCGACCAACCTCAATTGCATCGCCGTGTCAAAACTCAATGGCTATCTGAAAGAGTTGCACGGACTGTTGACCACCCGCAGCGAAGCCATTGCCGGCCGGGTAGCTTCCGCCGGGCAAGGCGGTGTGGCCGAAATCGCCGACTTTCTGCTGCTCCAGATCGTCAATCGTTATCAGCCGCTGTTTGGGCATCTTTCCAAGGCAGCGGGCTTCCATCCGGAGGAATTCTACCGCTACGGGATCCAGTTGGCAGGGGAGCTGGCCACTTTTTTTCGCCCCGATAAGCGCCCGATCGATTTTCCGGTCTATAACCACGAGGATCTGCAGGCCACACTTATGCCCTTGATGGAAGAACTGCGTCAGCTCCTTGGCAAAGTGTATGAACCCCGTGCCGTCCAGATTCCGTTAAAGGGCCCAAAATACGGCACTTATGCCGCAAAACGCCCCGATGCAAGCCTGCTGCAAGGCGCAGTCTTTGTACTGGCTGCGAGTGCCGAAATGCCGACGGAATCGCTGCGCCGCGACTTTCCACGGCAAACAATCATCGGACCGGTCGAAGAGATTCGTCAATACGTCAGCTCACTTACCCAAGGCATCACCATCCATCCACTGGCAGTAGCCCCCAGGCAAATACCCTACCATGCAGGATTCACCTATTTTGAATTGGATAAGCACGGCGATATCTGGAAAAAAATGGAGACCTCGGGGGGGTTTGCCATTCACATTGGTGGAAATTATCCGGGACTCAGGTTGGAGTTCTGGGCGATTAAGGAAGGTTAGCCACGCATGAAACCGTCTGATCCATTTTCAGAATCAAAAGACGGCGACACAACCATCATCCGGCCTTCGCCGGGCGGACGGCGGGCGCAAGCGTCGTCACGGCATGGCCGGCGGACCGCCGCCACCGTAATGGTTGGAGATCCTATTCAGGCGCTCGATACTGCGGGAGACAATCCATTGATTGTCAGTGCCTTTTCGCTGTTATCGCTGGTCTCCAAGCTCCGCAACCTGCCGTTTCACGATGCCGTCAATGAACTGCAGCAACGGTTGATCACTGAGATAAGAACTTTCGAGGACCGTGCGCTGACCAAAGGGGCGTCTCAAGGACAGATGGATATTGCCAAATATCTGTTATGCGCATTGCTGGATGAGACGGTACTGAATACACCTTGGGGCAGCCAAAGCGGATGGGGGCATAACAGCCTCTCCAGCCAATTCTATAAGAAACTGGTCGGTGGCGAAGAATTTTTCCAGATCCTGGATCGATTGAAGCAGCAGCCCTCACAGAATCGAAATCTACTGGAATTGGCCTATTTGTGTCTGAGCCTGGGGTTCGAAGGCAAATACCGTTATACAAACAACGGCCTGCACACTTTAGAGAGGCAGCGCCAAGACCTCTATCTTTTGATACAGCAAATCAAGGGGGATCCACAGCCGGAGCTGTCCACCCAATGGCGGGGCGTCGGGGCAGAGCCCAATCCGCTGATTCGGCATGTGCCGCTGTGGGTACTGGCCGGGGTCGCCGGCGTCGTGCTCATGCTCATCTATATGGGATTCTCGTTTGCCATCCGCAACCGATCGGACCAGGTCTACGACAAACTGTTTGCCATGGCCCGGCACATGGAAAAAATGCCGGCGACAGAGCTGGTGCGGCCCCTCGAAGTGGTGAGGCCGACATTGTTGATCGGGGCCCGCTTGAAAGGGGTGCTGGCCAATGAAATTGCCCAGCGAAAGGTTACCGTCGTTGAAGACCACGGATTGCGCATTTTCAATATGTTCCCATCCGGTAGCGCCGAAGTCCGGAGTGACTACCAGGCAGTGCTCGGCAAAATCGCACGAGCGCTGCAGCCGGAAAATGCCAACGTCCTGATTGTCGGTCATACGGATAACCAGCGGTTGAAATTTTCGACGCGTTTCAAATCGAACTGGCACTTGTCGCAGGCACGTGCCGAAAGCGCGGCCAGGTCACTGGCAGCCAACGGCCTGCCCGCCGGACGCATGCAGGTCGAGGCAATGGCGGACAAAGACCCGATTGTACCCAACGACACAAAGGCAAATCGGGCGTTGAACCGTCGCATCGACATTATTTTCAGGTGAAGTGATGAAAGCCGTCATCGGTTTCTTTAAACAAAAAATGGTCATTCAGCTGCTTGGAATTGCAGCGCTGTGTGTTTTGATCTGGTTTGTCGGCCCCAAGTTTGCCTTTGCCGGCAAGGCACCGCTGGAGTCGGAATTCAATCGCCTGCTGGCGATTCTGGTGGTGGTTGCCGGCTGGGCCCTGTATAACCTCATCATGTTGACGCGCTCCCATAAAAAGGAGCAGCAGTTGATGGCCGACCTGACGGCTCCTGAGGCAGATCCTGCCAGGGCCGCTGTTGAGGAGGCCCAAGCCAAGGAGGTCGATGATTTACGCCTGAAATTCGATCATGCGCTTCAGTTGCTGAAAACAACCCGTTCAAAAGGCGGGCGGGATAAGCAGTATCTTTACAAATTACCGTGGTACGTCATCATCGGTGCCCCCGGTTGCGGCAAAACAACCCTTCTGGCAAATTCCGGACTGCGTTTCCCTCTATCGGAACAGATGGGACAAAACGACATTCAAGGCGTCGGGGGCACACGCAATTGCGATTGGTTGTTTACCGATGAAGCCATTTTCCTGGACACCGCCGGCCGCTATACCACCCAGGACAGCCATCAACCGGTTGATGCGGCGGCCTGGCAAGGCTTTCTGGGGCTGATAAAAAAATATCGGCCCCGCAGACCGATCAACGGCGTACTGGTCGCGACAAGCGTGTCCGACCTTCTCCAACAGACAGATGAACAGAGCCGCCAGCAAGCCGGCCTCGTGCGCCGGCGCATCGCCGAACTGTCAGATGCACTGGGCATCCGGTTTCCCGTCTATATGGTATTTACCAAATGCGATTTGGTCGCCGGATTTTCCGATCTGTTTGTCAAATTCAACCAGGACGAACGGGCCCAAGTCTGGGGGGAGACCTTCCAAACCGTCGAATCAGACCAATTGCAGCCCCTTATCGATCAATACCTGTCCAATTTTGACGACTCGCTGCACCGATTGAACCAGTGGACATTCAGAAGAATCCAGGAAGAAAGGGATGTCCAGCGCCGCAGTCTCATTCTCGATTTTCCTCAGCAGATGGCGCTTTTGAAACCAAAGATAAAACATTTTCTCCACCAGACGTTCAGCACAAGCCTGTATGAGAAAAGGCCGCCGTTGCTCCGTGGAATTTACCTGACAAGCGGGACCCAGGAAGGCACCCCCATTGATCGCGTGATGGGCCAACTCGCCTCAACCTATGGCCTCGATCGGCAACAGGCGCCGGTGTTCAGCGGGAGGGGAAAGAGCTATTTCGTTACCCGGCTGTTGAAGGAGGTTATTTTTCCGGAAGCACAACTGGCCGGTGTCAATCCGAGAGTCGAACGTCGAAGGCATTTGATACAATTGGCGGCCTATGCTTCGGTATTCGTACTGGTTGCAGGTCTGATTGCGGCGTGGTCGGTAAGCTACGCCAAAAATAAAAACGCCATCGGCCAAATCGAGAACCGGCTGGCACAATTCAGCGCAGCTGTTGACGACCATGCCAATTGGCGGGACGCCGTAAAATCCTTGCTTGCCCGCCTGAACCTCATCCGTTCGGCCGATGATGTTTATTCGGACGACCAACTCTCGATGGGCTTCGGGCTAAATCAGGGAGACAAACTCCAGGCCGGAATGGACCGGATCTACGAGCAGCTGCTCAAACAACGTCTGCTACCCTTGGTCAAGGCACGATTGGAGCAACGTATCCATGCCTATCTCTACAGAAGCACAGGAGATGATTTCGCCGTGCTTTATGAGCTCCTGAAAACCTACTTGATGCTGGGCCAACCACGTGACCGGCTGGATCCCCCTTTGGCTGTGAGACGAATCAACAGCGATTGGAGGCAAAGTTTTGCCCGGGAGCCGGAACTCCAGGACTATCTCTACCGCCACACCAACAACCTGATGCATCTGTCCCTGGATCCCATACAACTCAACGAATCCCTGGTTGGCCAAACGCGCCGTGTCCTCAACAGGCAGCCGCTCTATGCCCAAATCTTCGCTCACATGCAGACCGAAGCCATGGCGGACCATCGCCACGATTTTCGACTTCAGGACATTTTGCCGCCGCACAGCAACAAAGTTTTCATTACTGCCGACGGGCAAGATCTGAAGATGCTGACAATCCCCGGATTGTACACTTACGACGGATACCACGGTTTTTTTAGAAAGAAAGGATTGCGCTATGTAAAACAGTCACTCAAAGAGAATTGGGTGCTCAACAACTATGCCGCCGATCAGGAAAAAGATCTGCCTCGCTTGCACGACGATCTTCAAAAACTCTATTTCGATCAATACGAAAAGCAATGGCGTGGGCTGATTCAAAACCTGAAGGTCAGAAAGGCTCGAGGCATTTCCCAGGAGATTCAAATCCTGGATATTCTGTCAGGGCCTGAAACCCCGTTGCGGCCCTTGATGGCGGCCATCGAAAAAAACACCGCCCTTTATCGCCCTGCCAAACCGCAGCAAGCCGTCGAAAAAATCAAGCAGGCGGCAGGTGCGGTCACACCGGGATCTGCGGCTGACCGGTTATTGCAGAAAGAGGCCGCCCCGGTTCAGGCACTCGAACTGGAGAAACGTTTTCAGGACATTCATTATCTTGTGCGCAGCAGCGGCGACGCCCCTCCGCCCCTGGACAACCTGCTTGCCAATTTAAACAGCGTACGGGATTTCATGATGCAGATCGGCAGCGCGGCCGACAGTGACGAGAAGGCATTGAACAAAGCCCTGGAACGAATCCACGGCGGGGCAGCCAGCGAGCGCATCAAGGCAGCTCAAATGGACTTTGCCCGTCAGCCGGAACCGTTTAAAAGCTGGTTCTCTTCGTTGACCTCTTCCAGTCTCGAGTTCACCCTGGCGAGCGCCAAATCAGAGCTTAATGCCACATGGAAAACCGATGTGCTGGCATCGTATCGGGCTGCCTTGGAAGGTCGCTATCCGATTTATAAGAACAGCGATTACGATATCACTTTCGACGATTTTTCCCGTTTTTTCATGCCAAATGGGACCATCGACAGCTTTTTCAATAACCATTTGAAACCCTTTGTCGATACGACACACAGCAAATGGCGCCCCCGGCGCATTGACAATCAGGCCATGCGTCTCTCATCCCGTGCACTGCAGCACCTTCAAAACGCGGCAACAATCCGCAATGCCTTCTTCGCTTCCGGCGGCCCATCCCCGTCATTTTATTTCGAGCTGAAACCGATCGATCTGGACGACGACATTGTTTCGTTTCGCATCGACATCGAAGGCCAGGTCGCAGAATATCGGCACGGTCCTACCCGAATAAAAAAGTTCAAATGGCCGGGACCCAACGCCGATGTCGGGGTACGCCTGACCTTCCGGACCATTGATGGCGAGCAAATTACAAAGATCGAAGAAGGCACCTGGGCCTGGCTGAGAACATTGGATAAGGCCGCGCTGGAAGAGATGAATCAGCGCAATCGTTTCATCGTAACGTTTAGGGCCGGGCGCCACCGAGCGCGTTATGAATTGCGCGCCAGCAGTGTCCATCATCCATTTCGGCTAAAAGCGCTGAATAACTTTCGCTGTCCGGAGTCGCTTTGAACGAAATGACAAACATACCGGGATTGTATGGCAAAATTCCTGTCAGAGGAGATTTTGTTACCCGGCGTTTAACACCACGTTTTACTGAAACCTGGGACACGTGGCTGCAAAACGCTTTGTCCGCCAGTAAAGAACAACTGGGTGACAGGTGGCTGGAGATTTATCTCACGAGCCCGATTTGGCGCTTCCTTTTAAGTCCGGGGATATGCGGCCCGGAGTCCTGGGTGGGCATTCTAATGCCAAGTGTCGACAAAGTCGGACGGTATTTTCCGCTGACACTGGCGGCCTCGCCAAGCACCATTCAACGGCAGCTCGAAATTTTCCTAAATGCGGCAGGCTGGTTTGATCGGCTTGAACAATTGGCGCTCTCGGCACTGGAAGAGAATATCGACCTGGCCGAACTCGACGGAAGCCTTAAAGATCACAAATTTCCCGATCAGCCGTCAACGGACGGATTGAGTGCAATCGAGCCGAACGTCACTGACAGGCGTGGCGGGTTTGCGTTTCACATGGCGCTGGACGGCCTTGACCATATGGCCGAAGCTTTGGCTCGACTCGGATTCCACTATTTTGCGCAGGCGCACCCCATGTACAGCCTGTGGAGCACATCCGGATCGGAGACGATGAAACCCTGTTTGCGGGTCTTTAACAGCTTGCCGCCCCTGGACGCGTTTTCCGAGCTCTTGATCGGTCAAAAAGAACAGACAACCGTCAACGATGAAGTTGTCGCGCCGCTCACTGTTACAGAAGAAGAAAGCGAGACCGAACTGTCTCCACAGCCTGGCGTCAGTATCGATGAAAAGGAACGCTTCCAGTGGTTCTCGTATGCCGGCACCACCGTTGGCAAACACCGGAAGATAAACGAAGATGCCTATCTGGAGAGCCCTGAAATCGGGTTGTGGGCGGTTGCCGACGGCATGGGGGGGCACAGCTGCGGAGATGTCGCCAGCAAAGCCGTGATCGAAGCGCTTGGCACTTTGTCCTCCACCGGCAATCTGGAATCCTATACCGCCTGCACAACAGAATGCCTGCGCACCGTAAATGCGAACCTTCTCGAAATGGCGTCCAGTCTGAGCAAGGGCAGCATTATTGGGTCAACGGTTGTTGTCATGATCGCCGTTGGCATGCGTTGCGCGGCGATATGGGCCGGCGATAGCCGGCTATACCAGTATCGCAACGGTATGCTGACGCAGCTTACCAATGACCACTCGCTGATGACCGAATTATCGCAGCAGGGAATCGCAGCGCAAGATACGCTGGATGCAGAAAAGGCGTCGAATATCGTCACTCGTGCGCTGGGCGCCGATCCTGACCTCTGCGTCGATGTGGTGACATTTGAAGCTGAGACAGGCGATCTTTACGTGCTATGCAGCGATGGACTGGTCAAGGAGGTAAACGATAGGGAGATTGAAGCGCTTCTGCGACAAGAAGCGTATCCAGACAGTGCACGGCACTTGATTGAACTTGCACTGCAACGCGGGGCCAGAGACAACGTCACGGTTGTCGTTGCCCATGCCGTCCACACTGGACCGGCAGGACATTAACCCTACGGTTGCATGAAAAAGATGGTTATGACGATGGGAATCAACGCATGAATGGAATTGACATAGAATCTTTGTTGAAGGAAGTTTCCCCGGAGACTCCCTCAGGTGAATCGGACCTGAGCAGTGACCCTGCGTTTATCGATCTGGAGATTAAAATCGAAGGCACCCCCGAACGCGAATTCGGTGGACGAATCGTACAGGAAGCCAAAGACCCGGACTGGCAGGAGGTCAAGAAAGCAGCTCTCGAACTATTCGCCCGCACCCACGACCTGCGCATCGCCATGTACCTCACGCGGGCACTGCTGCATACCGACGGCTTCGATGGATTTGCAGCTGGTCTGGCACTGTTGCGTGGCCTGATCGACCGATATTGGGACAACCTCTTTCCACGGCTGGATCCCGAGGACAACCACGATCCAATCCAGCGGATCAACATATTGGCGGCGCTGAGTGAAGGAGACGATATTCTGGTTCCTCTCAGGAAAACCGATTTATGTGCCTCAAAAAGA
>JASFGJ010000057.1:0-11958 GCA_050123815.1 Desulfobacteraceae bacterium | reverse complement strand
CTTTGGCAAAAGCGGTATCGCCCGACTTCTGATGCGCATAGCTCAGGACATTAATATTAGAACCCCGGTAGACATCTTTCAGCTCATGCTGGATATGGCAACACAACGTAACATAAATTGAAATGTAGGTAGTAAGTTCTACCTGTGGAGTCTGTTGTCTGCTTTTATCCTGAATTATCTAATAATTTAAAAGCATCAGACAAAGTGGATCTTAGTGCGGATAGCGATGAAACAATTTCAAAAAACAGACTGGATGTCAATAGACTTATAGTTGTTTCATCGGTCTCCGATTGGCATTTGTCTTCCTTTTTGATGGAACAAATCCCATCAGTCTTCAGATATGCGGGATCGATCATCCGAATAGTCCCGGCGGCACGCACTCGTGGTTAACCCAATGAGCCGTCTGGCAACTGACTCGTTCAGGTTGTTTGGTCTGCTTTAATATCTGCAGCAATCCTGTGTGCAAAATTTAGTGGACTCAACGACCGTGCCGTATACATTTTTGCAATACCCGGTGTGCTATTCCCTGTGGTCTACCGGCATGCTAACTTAACACACCGGAATTATGTCAAAAAAACACACTGGCTTTTTTAGTTTTCCGGCATCAAACTTGCTTGTTCTATGCCTATTTCCCACGAACGTGTATTCGGAATGTCAACAATTGGCATCGAACCTGGCCGTTGATGCAAAAGGAGCTGCTAATGAAACGACTTACGGTTGTAGTGATGATTCTCTCTTTTCTGATGTTGATCGCGTGCAATGATTCGGAAAACTCCAGCACGGACAATGATTCCGACGATCCACCCAATGACCCGACTGCGGACCATGTCTCCACCTTGCTGACCGATGTGGACAGCAGCGCACCGGCTGAAACGGTAAAAATTTGCTTCATTCACCACAGCACGGGTTCGGCCTGGCTCAGAGACGGCTACGGAGGATTGGGCGCAGCGCTGAACACCAACAACTACTACGTCACTGAAACCAACTACGATTGGGATGCGGAGCCCAATGACAACATGGGCGACAGCACCGACACGGTGGATTGGCCGGAATGGTTCACCGACACAATAATGCCCTATGTGTACGCCAACAACGCCCATTCTGCCTATCTTACCAACACCATCAGCGATCCCACGGGAGAAAACGACATCATCATGTTCAAATCCTGCTATCCCAACAGCGAGGTCGGCGATAGCCTTGACGATGAAAAACAGATCTATCTGGATCTGCTGAACTATTTCGAAAACAACCAGGACAAGATGTTTGTGCTCATCGTACCGCCCCCCGAGATCGTGATCAACAGCGGCCCGCTCACCCGCGAACTGGCCAACTGGTTGGTGGATTATGAAAACGGTTGGTTGAGCAGTTACGACTATTACAATGTGCATGTCTTCGACTACTACAACGTGCTCACCGATCCCAACAATCACCACCGGGTGGAAGGCAGCGACGTGGTGCACACCGTTTCCGGATCGCCGGAGGATGCAACCGCGCCCAACGAGCTCTATTACTACACGGGCACAGACAACCACCCCACCGCCGAAGGGCACCAAAAGGCCACATCCGAATATGTGCCCCTGCTCAACGCCTATTACCACATCTGGCAGGACAACACGTAGAAGCGGTTTCAAAACCGCCTCTCGGGTCCAGATCGCTTGATTTTGTGTTGGAGCGTGGCGTCCAATCCTCAAAATATTCAATGGATGGATGTTTATCCCGCCGGTTTCTGGCGGGGAAGGCTTTGAAACCACTTCTAGTCTGTAGGAGATTGAACCAGCGATGAGATGTAAAATTGTTTTGCTTGCGATGATTCTTCTTGTTTGCAACCCTTCGGCCAGTCCTGCCATAGAGCCTGGCGAAATCGATTGCGATGCAGCCAACACCTTCTGTGCATCGTCATGTGATCTGAGCGATGTCCAGGCGGCGGCCGACAACGCGATGGCCAGTGGCTTGGCCGACACAACGATCTATGTCCCGTCCTGCGCTTCCGATCCCCACAGATGGCCCGCCGGTGAAAAACTGGTCCTTCATACCGATTCGGCCAAAGTCATTCGTCTGATCGGCTCGGGGCAATCGACCACCCGCATCAACCATTTTCAGATCGATGTGCCGGATTCGACCAAGCTGAATCTGGTCGAGCTAGGCCATATCAGCTGCGACGGCAATCAAGCCGTCCCATCGATGCTGGATTACCGCCTCAGGCCGGAAACCCTCAATTTAGAATTGTACTGGCACGATTTTTCGGTCCAAGGTTATTCCGGCAACTATACACTGCATTTCGAAGGCTGGCAGGGGGTTGTCTCCAACCTGACAATGACCTGCATGGACAATTCCGACGGGCAAAACCCCTATGGCATCGCCGCGCACGGCGATGGGGTCTACAGCGATCACAGCTTTGACTTCGGCACGCGAAACGCCTTTTTCATCGAAGACAGCACATTTGACAGCTGCAGTCATTCCGTTTCGGCTTTTTGCGATGCTTATGTCGTGTTTCGCAACAACGTCATCCGAAACGCCGATTCGCACACGGATTTACACGGCCCGGGCTATAATTACTGCTTCTACAATCCGGATGAAAATACCGCCGGTGGCGGCATGGAACTTTACGACAACCTGTTTTTGCAGTCCCAGGGCAACTGGATCATCAATGCGCGCGCCGGCCAGGGCCATATTTATACCAACAACCGGTTCGACAGCGAGGACTACCGCATCGTGCTATACTGGGACAGCGGCTCCGTCACCCACGGAAGCAATTGCGGAACGGGCCCCGGCCAAACCTGCGGCCGGTGCGATACCATCGGTTGCCAGGGATGTTGCCAGGCCCAGGAAAAAACCTACATTTGGGACAACGACGGCAGTGTGGTCGAATATACCAGCGGCAGCACGGGTGACTGCCTGATCGAAGGGACAACCTACTTTCTGCGCGAACCAACGCTGGCCTTGGACGGCTTTACTTTTACCCGATTCACCTACCCCCATCCGCTGGCAAGCATCGGCGGCGATCCGGGCAGCGACGGACCGGATGACACCGCCAAGAGCAGCGGTTCAAGTTCGAACTGTTTTCTCAATGCTCTTTGATTTATCAAGACAAATTTATAGTAATTTTTATTACTCCTTGCCAGTGAGTTTTCGGTAAGATTATTTCATAGACGATTCTTCATGTTTGGCAGTGCTTGTTTCATCCTCTGTTGTTGGAAACCACTTTTTGGCTAAGTTTCCTCCAAGCCATAGGCCGAAAATAAAGATAATTCCGATACCGAACCCAAAGATAGGGAAACCGGCGGAACCGGGTGTATGTATTCCAATAATTGCAGCACCAAAGGCCCAGCTAAATGCCAGCAAGATCCCCATTCCAATCCTGATCGCAAATCTCATAAATCCCATTTCGCAAATCTCTCCGTTATCTGTAACAGAACATGAAACGGCCTGATTCTTTAAGGTAAACAAAGGTAAGCATCTTAAATAAACCACCACTACAGGCCATGTCAATATTAAGTCCTATATGCAGGGTTGCCCCGAATCTGAGTTGATTTCAAGGATGGGATATTATTGGGCCCAAAAGGGTTTTCCGCTAAATTCCATGACGCACCAACATACGGTATTCATATATATATTGACACACAAGAGCTGTACCGGCATACTTTACGGCAGAAAAGCCAAATTCCTTTAGAACAATTTTCGATGGACAACAGGGAACGGATATTGAAAAAATTTTCAAATACTTAACCTTGTTTGGTGTGAAACCGCTGGTGAGCGCGGCACAATAACCAGACCTTGTGATTCAAATGAAAGCGGACAAGCAAATATCGGAGGCCGCAAAATTAAGAACAAATAAAGCATTGAGAAATAAGATGTATCAATGATAGGAAACCCGATCCAATTCCCCCCGAATTACCTGGCGGCTAACCGCTTCGTCGAGAGGTTTTCCGCTAAATATTCTTTCATAATCCGGATAATGGCAATTATGCTGTTGTCCACCTACTCCTTGCTAACAAATGCAGCGGTCTCTTATTCGAAAGAAACTTATAAGCCCCACATCCTTTTATTAAACTCTTATCATCAAGGTTATAAGGGAACAGATGATATTGTCCGTGGTTTTAGTGCAGCAATTGCTGAAGCTTTCCCGCATGCCAGCATCAAGACGGAATATTTGGATTCAAAATATTATTCTGGTTCCGAATACGATGAGATTTTATATCAATTACTGCGCTATAAGTATGAAGGGCATCCTTTTGACCTGGTTGTAGCGTCCGATGATTTTGCCTTTAACATTGTAGAAAAATATTACAACAATTTTTTTCCACAGCTACCCGTGGTTTTTTGTGGCACCAATGCTTTTAATGTGAAACGTCTGGAAGGCAGAGAGACTTTTGTTGGTGTTGATGAACGTCCAAGTTTTAAGGAGAGTATCGATCTTATTTTCAGGTTGCGGCCTGAAACCAAGCATATTGTCGTTATCCATGACGATTCGATAACAGGCCAGATTAACAGTAAAGCATTTCGTTCTGAAGCGAGGGATTTCAGTATGAAGGCCGAATTTGAGTATCTTGCCGGACTGCCCATGGAAACCCTCATAGAACAAATAGAAAAACTTACTCCTGACATGACGGCCTTTTATTTTGCCTCTTTTGTGAAGACTATCAATGGGAAACATTACAGTAGCGGAGAGGCTCTGAAAATTTTGTCAACCAAAAGTCCTGTTCCAATTTTTGGTGGCTGGGAGTTCAGCCTCAACCATGGCATTATCGGAGGCAAGTTAATCAATCTTGTCAAACACGGCTCACTGGCAGGTCATTTGGCGGTTGAGATCTTAAAAGGAAAATCTCCAACCTCGCTGCCCAAGCTATCTCCAAGCCCAAATTCATTTATGTTTGACGATAAATTGTTGAAGCGTTTTCACATTAAAGATGCCATGCTGCCACCAGAAAGTACCATTATCAATCGCCCCCTGACAGTTTATCAGAAATATCTAGCTGAAATTTTTATTTCGCTGTCCATCTTGTTGGCCATGATCATTATCGGCTCGTTTGTTGCCCTTTATAAAAGTAGATCACGACTTCAGCGTGCCTTCCGGGAACAACTTAAAACTAAAAATATTTTGCGGAACCGGACGACCACACTCGAAGCGACGAACAAGGAGTTGGATGCTTTTGCCTACACAGTGTCCCATGACCTCAGGGCGCCGCTGCGCCATATCAATGGTTTTATAGAACTGCTTCAACAAAAAGCAGGAACAGCCCTTGATGAACAGTGCCGGCACCACATAGACGTCATTTCCGATTCGGCCGAAAATATGGGATTGCTGATCGACGACCTGCTCTCTTTCTCTCGTATGAGGCGCCAAGCCATGTCATTCCAACAGGTGGACCTGGGAAAGCTGGTGCGCGGCGTCATCCGGGAACTTGAGACCGATACCGCCGGCAGGACCATCGACTGGCGCATCGGCGACCTGCCCATGGTCGACGGCGATGCCACCATGCTGCGGAGTGTGCTAACCAACCTGATCGACAATGCCTTGAAATTCACCCGAACTCGGGAGCAGGCCCGGATCGAAATCGAGGCCATTGCCGGCCATGCATCCGAAACCGTGGTTTGTGTTCGCGACAACGGCGTCGGGTTCGACATGGCCTATGCGGACAAGCTGTTCGGCGTATTCCAGCGCCTGCACCGCGTGGATGAATTCGAGGGCACCGGCATCGGGCTGGCCAATGTGCACCGCATGATCGCCCGGCACGGCGGCCGGACCTGGGCAGATGGGAAGCCCGATCAGGGTGCGGCGTTTTATTTTACTCTGCCGCAGGTTACCACGGAGATGGCCATGGAAACCATTAACGCTCCTTAACTTGGAAAGGCCATCCAAATTCTATATTGGCGATGACATTGACACACAAACGTCGGTTTGACACACTCGGGAACAGAAAAAGCAAGTTCCTATCTCTGCCCACAGGTCGGATTTTATCGGACGTTGTAGACCTTAAGAAATGAAAAAGGCCCTGATTTTTCAGGGCCTTTGAGACTTAGTCGGACTAAGCTGGATTCTGTTATGGTGGCGATGCAGGGACTTGAACCCCGGACACTGCGGATATGAGCCGCATGCTCTAACCAGCTGAGCTACATCGCCACGAGGATGCCCTCGGCGGGTGATTTGCGCCGATGGACAAGCGGGTTTCCTAACAGCTCATATTTCACAAGTCAAGCATTATTGTGCCTGCATCGAACTGATCACTTCAATGGCAAACTCATCCAGACCTTCGGGTAGATCGGAAAACACGATCATGAACGGAACGGTCTGACCCGGTAGCACTTTGACGGCCGCTGCCGGCCCGCTCGGGCTGTTAATTTTCTTTTTGATGTCGGCAATAGCCTGCTGTGATATTTCCTGATCTTTGAGGCTTACGCCGCCATAAGTAAATTCGGTTTTGGCCAGCACTTTGCCCTTGGTAAAGAGCTTGCCTTGCAAACGAATCATCCGTCGGGCCGTGTCTTTGCCGTTGCGCACCTTGCCGGTCACGACAAACAGTCGACCCGATGTCTCGTTTTCAATGAATTTGCTGTTGATATCCAGGGTAGCGAGATTCAATACCCCGGCAGGGTCTTTGGGCTTGGGATTCAGGTACTCGCTCAAGTAGGGAATTTCAACTCCCATATAGCTGACAGCATAGAATAAATAGCCGGCACCACCCAGCAGTAAAAGTATCAACAGAAACAGGAGGCCTTTGCCGGATCGTTTTTTCTTCTTGACCGGCGCGGCTTCTTCCTCAACCGCCTCCATAGCGACCTGTGCGGGCATTGTCTTCTCTTCAACAGGTATAGTGGATTCCAGATCCGCTGTTTCAACCCCGGCGGTCTGCGAAATCGCGACAGCCTCTTCTATCGGCTCATCCGAAACCTCGAACTCCAGCTCTATTTCACCCGAATCGATGGTATCGGTGGTTGCGGAGGCGTCTTTTTCTTCCACCAGTTCGCCAAGGTCCGACAAATCCAATTCGTCCGAGTCGTCTGCTGCGGTGATCGGCTCAACTTCCACGGTGCTGGCATCGGATTCGAGTTCCAGAGCCAGATCGTCTAACTCAATCTCCATCTCGGGTTCTGTCTTCGATTCCATTTCCAGTGTCGGCTCAGTACCCACATCATCGAGTGACAGCTCCTCCTCAAAGCTGGTGTCCTCGCCGGCCTGTTTGTCGGCAGCATCGATGGCGGCTTCAATTTCGGTCAAATCGATCTCATCGTCATCACCCAGCTCCACCTCGCCCTCTTCAGTCTCGACCGGCTCTTTAGTTAGTCCAAGTGTTGCTGCGGTGTCATCTCCTTCAAGCATCTGCTCGATATCGGAAAGGTCGATCTCTTCATCGTCCGAGGCGGCAACAGCCTCCTCTTTTGGCTCTTCAAGGACCGGCTCATCTTCAAATTCTGAATCGAGCTCGAAGCTCAAGTCTTCCAGCTCGTCACCAGGTGTTTCAGTCAATGCCGAATCGTCGTCCAATTCCAATTCGAGGTCAAGGGCCTCATCGGTTTCCAGGGCGGATTCCGAGCCCTCAGGTGCATCACTGAGCATGGCATCCAGATCGGACAGATCCAGATCATCTATATCATCGGCTGGCGCCATCTCGAGTTCAAGCTCTTCCTGCGCGCCGGAATCGGATTCATCGTCCAGTTCGAGTACCGGTTCTTCATCAAGATCGAGTACAGGCTCTTCGTCAAGTTCAAGCGCTGGTTCTGCGTCAAGATCGAGCACAGGCTCTTCGTCAAGTTCAAGCGCTGGTTCTGCGTCAAGATCGAGCACAGGCTCTTCGTCGAGTTCGAGACCCGGCAGTTCATCTGCGGCTGTTTCGGTGTCATCATCCAGGGAGAGTTCAAAATCGTCCCCCCCAGTTGATTCCGGCAAATCAAGGGGTACCTGATCCGATTCCTCGTCCAATCCCAACACGGCATCCAGATCGGACAGATCCAAATCATCTAAGGCCTCTTCGGGTTCGGCGACGGCCGCCTTCTCAGATGCCAATTTAGGAGAGGGCTGCTCATCATCAAGAGACAATTCAAGCTCCTGATCCTCTATTTCCGGAGCTGCGGCCTCAGGTTCATCCTCTTCCAATGCAAGATCGGCGCCCGTAAGATCCAGGTCGTCTAACGCCGCCTCTTCTACGGCCGCTGGTGCTTCTATCGCCGGCTCGTCTTCGTCAAGGGACAAATCCAATTGGTCAAGCTCCATTTCCAACTCTTCTTCGGTTGGTGGGACACTCGCTTCCGGAGCCTCGATGGAGGTTGCTTCGATATCGCTTTCATCAACGGCAGCGACACCCTTATCACCCAGGCCATCATCCAGTTCGAAATCCATGTCGAAATCGAGGTCGTCGATCCCCATATCCATGGCGGCTTCCTGAGTCTGCTCAGGCTGCTGTTTTTGGTCTTCCGGCTCTATTGTAAAATCCAGATCAAGATCGCTTTCATCCAACTCTGCAACGACATCGTCAACCACAGTGTCTTGCTCTGCTGCGGCCGAAACCGGTATCTCTTCCTCCAGACCCTGATCCTGTTCAAGGATGGAGTCCAACTCGGCCAGATCGATTCCTTCCAACTCCTGGTCTATAGCAGCCTCTGACACCGCTTGGGGCACTGCCTGCATTGCTACCGCGTCAGTCTCAATCTTTTCGGGTTCAAGCGGATATATGACAAACACATTGCGGCACTGGCAACATCTCGCTTTGGACCCGGTCGGCTTCACCAGGCTTTCGTCCAAACGAAAGATGGTATCACACTGCTTGCAAGTAATATACATGGCTCACCTTCATTTTATAAAAATTGCTTCAAGTAAATTATTTTGACCCCCGGTAATCGGGAATTATGCTCCATCAATAATAAGTTGTATTAAAGCACTCTACAGTTTTAAATGGTATATATCAGGCAAATTGCGATAGACTCCGGAGTAGTCGAGACCGTATCCTACAAGAAAGCCCTGCTCTACTGTGTGACATACATAATCGGGTTTCACACGGGTCTGACGTCTTTCCAGCTTGTCGATCATTACGCAGATTTTAATCGAACGCGGCCGGCGGGACTGAAGTTGCTCCATCAAGTAAGTCATCGTCAGGCCTGTATCTAGTATATCCTCAACAATCAAAACATCTTTGCCGTCAATATCGGATTCAATATCAAGGAGCAGGCGGATCCGGCCGGAACTTTCGGATCGATCTCCATAACTGCTGAGTCGGACAAAATCGATAACAAACGTATCGATGGAGAGCTGCCGAATCAAATCAGCCATAAAAATAAAAGCACCGTGGAGCACACCGATGATTACCAGGTCTGAATCCTGATAATCTCTGGAAATCAACTCGGCGGTTGTTGAGACTTTATGCGCAATGGCTTCTTTGTCGAGCAATAAAATTAATTCAGACATAGTGTTTAGAGCAGGAGATCTCCCGGCGGCTATTTTTCGAAAGTTTCGAGCACCATACCGGCCCCCTGCTTTATTTTTTTGCCCTTAATAAAAACATGGCGCAGTTATCCAAGTGCTTTCCATAATAATGGATAGCTACATGAAGATGGCGCTCTTGTCAATAAATTTAATTCCTTACAAGCCTGCGTCGGCCAATTGCCGAACCAGATTCTTCTGTTCAGGGGTGAGTTGTTTGGGCAAGTCGATCAAGATGACGACGAACAAATCTCCCTTGCCGGAGCCTTTCATTTGGGGCAGACCGTGGCCGGCCAGACGCATTTTGGTTTTGTGGCGCGTGCCGGCTGGAATCTTGAGATTCAGTTCTCTACCCGCCAGGGTTGGAACGGCTACTTGCGTTCCGAGCAGGGCCTGGGTGAGTTTGATGGTCTGGTAGACGTATAAATCGTGATTGTCCGCCTTGAATACCGGATCTTCAACGACCTTGACCTTGATAAACAAATCACCGGCTGGGCCGCCGTAGGGGCTTGACTCGCCTTTGCCGGCCAACCGCAGTTTTTTACCGCTGGTCATTCCCTTGGGTATGGTCACGGTGATTGTTTCAGATCGGCCCTGATGCTGCAGAGAAATTTGCTTTTTCGATCCGTTGGCGACATCGTGCAGGGTAATCGGCAGTTCATATACCAGATCGGACCCTTTTATGGGCCGTTGCTGCCGCTGCTGGCCTCCGAACGGCGATCCGCCGCCGAAAGAGAAGCGAAATCCGCCATCAGCGGTGCGCGACCCTCCGCCAAAGCCAAATTCCCTGAAAATATCGCTGAAGTCGAAGTTACGAAAAATATCTTCCTGGCTGAATCGCTGCTGGAAATCGGCTGAGCCGTATGTATCGTATTGTTTACGCTTCTCAGGGTCGCTCAGGACAGCATAGGCTTCACTGATTTTTTTAAATTTCTCTTCAGCCGTTTTGTCCCCTTTGGTGTGATCCGGGTGGTATTTCATGGCCAGCTTGCGATAGGCTTTTTTAATATCGCTGTCACTGGCGTTTTTATCGATTCCAAGGGTTTTATAGTAGTCCGCTGCCGCCATAGGTCTATCTTCCTATCAAGTGTATTTGATCCAGCAGGCTGAACGAGGATCTAACCAGCTGAAAAACAATAATTTTTCGCCAAAAACATAATTCGTATGCCCTTGACTGTCAAGACACTCTTTTTCGGGTGAAATTCAAAGCCTTTCTGAACTGAAAGTCAATGGTTGATTGACCAGTTTACTGATTCAGCGCATCGACCTATGGGTTCGCGCAAAAATAGCTTCACATTTTTACACGAACCCTAATAACAATTAGCGGGATCAGCGCAGTCGGTCCAGCCTTAAGCGCTGGCGTTCATCAAAAAGGCGTCTGGAACCGAGCCAGACAGCCGCCATGGTGCCAAAGCCGGTGCCCCCGGCAATCAGAAACATGATCAGGATCTGATATTTGACCGCCTCCATCGGTGGGTTTCCTCCGAGAATCTGACCGGTCATCATGCCCGGCAGGCTCACGAGGCCGGCGGCAGCCATGGAATTGATGATGGGAATCAAGCCGCTGCGAATGCTTTGTGTGCGTATGCGGCCGATGGCCCGGCTCCAATTGTGGCCGAGCATTAAACGCCCTTCGATCTGTGTTCGCTGGTCCCAAGCGGTTGTGGTCAGCCTGTCCAGTCCTATCGAGATGCCGTTCATTGTATTGCCCAAAAGCATGCCCAAAAGCGGTATGGCGTATTGGGGCGTGTACCATGGCTCGACACCCACGATGAAATTCAGTGCGAAAAGCGCGATGGTAAAGGATGAAATAAACATGGACAAGGTCCCAACGCCGAATCCCCAGCTGCCGGCGAATTTTCGCTTCTGGCGACCCATCACCTCGCGTCCGGCGGCGAGCAGCATCACAGCGGCCATCAATGTCATAAAACCAATATGGACATAGGAAAACAGCGCTTTGAGCACTATTCCGATCAGCAGTAACTGCACAGTGGTCCGCAATGCCGCGATCAGCAACTGGCCCACCAGTCCCAGCCGCATGCGCCAGGATATCAGGGCCAGCAGGACAATCAGTCCGGCAGCCAGGGTCAAATCGAAATAGCTTAAGGCGATAACGGACATTATTCCACCTTAGCGTCAGATTCAGTCATGCTGACGGGTGTGAGTCGCGAGTCTTCAATGACATAAATTTGGTCACTGCAGCGCCGCAGTTGGTTCAGGTCGTGACTGACCCATAAAACTGACGGGTTGTGATGGTTTCTGTATTGGCCGATGACGGCTTCAACCCGCTCGATATTCCTTGCATCCAGATTGGCTGTGGGTTCATCCAGAAGCAACACGCGCGGCATGAGTTCCAACAGCCTCACCAAGGCCAGACGCTGCCGCTCACCACTGGACAAGCGCCGGACCTCCCAGGACAAGACGCTTCGATCGAATCCCAACCGGTCCAGCCATTGCTGTGGATCGGTTTCAAAGTGCGGCCCCACGATATCATGCCACCACGCGCTTTCCGCAGGCAGCAGGCCAACCTGCCGGCGCCACAACTC
>JASFGJ010000056.1:0-12012 GCA_050123815.1 Desulfobacteraceae bacterium | reverse complement strand
CGCATCGGCTATTACGATCAACGCGATCAGGCGCAGGATCTGATGACACGCCTGCAGGCCGACAACTACGATCCCATTTTAATTCAATTTTGATGGTCTCTATGGATTTGGCTCATATTCTCAAACATCGGTTTGAACTTGGCGACGAGGCCTTGTCGGACGCCCGCCACCTGCAGCAGGAAAAAGGCGGCCGCCTCGGGCCCATCTTGCTGGAGCGCAAAGCGATCTCAGAAACCCAGCTTCTCGAAGCGTTGGGCATCCAGTACGAGCTTCCGTTCTGGCCGGAACTGCCCATGGAGAATGTGGGAACCGAGTTTTCGCAAAAAATATCGATCCAGTTCCTGAAACGTCACTATATGGTGCCCCTGGCGGTCCCCAATCCATCCGGCCAGCCGGCCCAAACCGCCCCGGATCAGGAACCGCAAACCGAGATGGTGTATATTATCGCGGTGAACGATCCCAGCAACTTCAATGCCATCGATGATCTGGCGCGCATTCTCGAACTGTCTCAGCACAAACTGGTGCTTTCCACGAAGCAGGCCATTTTAGCGGCGATCAACCTGTCGTTCGATCTGAATAAGAACTCCGCTGAACAACTCGTCCAGGATATGGAAGACGAGAACGCCATCATCAGCGAAATAGAAGACACAGCGGATTTGCTGGAAGATACCAGCGACGCCCCCATCATCAAACTGGTCAACCACATCCTGTCCCAATCCATCAAAGCACGCGCCAGCGATATTCACATTGAACCCTATCAGGACAGTTTCAAGGTCCGTTATCGGGTCGACGGCATTCTATACGATCTGTTGAGCCCTCCCAAATGGATTCAGCCGGCCCTTACATCGCGAATCAAGGTCATGGCCAAAATGAATATTGCGGAAAAGCGGCTGCCGCAGGATGGACGACTCGAAGTAAAGATCGGTCAGCAGCAGATCGATGTTCGTGTATCGACCCTGCCCACATCATTCGGCGAGCGGGTCGTCATGCGCTTGCTCAACAAATCCAGCTCCGTCTTTTCAATGGACGAAATCGGCTTGTCCGAGAAGCAAATGAAAATACTTCAAGACCTTGTACACACGCCCAACGGCATCATCCTGGTCACCGGTCCCACGGGCTCGGGGAAAACGACCAGCCTCTATTCCATACTTTCGTCGATCAACACACCGGACATCAACATCATCACCATCGAAGACCCGGTGGAGTACCAGCTCAAAGGCATCAGTCAGATCCAGGTCAATCCCAAAATAGAACTAACCTTCGCACGCGGCCTTCGCTCCATCGTACGTCAGGACCCCGATGTCATTCTCGTCGGCGAAATCCGTGATATAGAAACAGCCGAAATTGCCGTACAATCGGCATTGACCGGCCATCTTGTTTTTTCGACCCTGCATACCAATGATTCGGCCAGTGCCATTACGCGCCTTGTGGATCTGGGTGTCGAGCCCTTTTTGATTTCGTCTGCGGTTGAAGCCGTCATTGCCCAGCGTCTGGTTCGTGTGCTGTGCCGGAACTGCCGCGAGCCTTACAAACCCGATATCGGTTTGCAACGACTGGGGCTGCGCCCGGACCGCCTCAAACATTATACTTTCTACCGCGCCAAAGGCTGTGATCAATGCTTCCATACCGGTTATCGCGGCCGGATCGCCATTTTCGAATTTCTTACACTGGGATACAAACTCAAGACACTCATTCAGCGCACATATGACTCGTTTCAAATCAAGCAAGAGGCACTGAAACTCGGCCTCGTGACACTGCGTCGCGACGGGATCGAGAAGGTGCTGCGCGGCATCACCACCATTGAAGAGGTGGTCCGTGTTACTCAAAAATAGCGGGAATGCCGAGCTGATCCGGGCAGGACGTTAACGAATCGTATCAGAACCACTTTACAGGGATTTCGATATGGCTATTGCAATCAAATTTTACCAAAGGCACCGTAACAGGATCGTTGAATTCATCCCTTCCGCGCCCCTTGTTGCGATGGTTTTGTTTACATCACTGGCATGCCTCATGGCGCCGCGGACGGCTTCAGCCGAACCGCCGGCGCTGAACAACAGTACACCAAAAGCAAGCACTGCCTGGAGCACACCCTTGAAGCTGTTTCAAATGACAATTTCCAAAGCGGACGGGAACCGATGTCCCATGTATCCCTCATGCTCTCATTACAGCAGCCAGGCCTTTGCACGCCATAATCCTGTTATGGCCTGGATTCTGACCGCCGACAGGCTGCTGCGCTGCGGACGGGATGAAACCCGCCTTTCCAAACCGGTGATCATTCAGGGGCGAATCAGAATCAAAGATACGCTTGCCGATAATACTTTTTGGTGGAGCTCCCGCTGAAATGCGCCGCCCAGTCGAGCAAACCCTTTTTTCAGCCCTGCTGCTCCTGATCTGTCTGGCGCAAGTCGGCATGGCAACCACCATAGATCCGCAGCAGCAAATGGAATACGCCGATCGGCTTTTCGATCAAGGGCAGTATCGTCGCGCGGCAGAGGAGTATCAGCGATTTGCCTTTTTTTTCGCTGACCATCCCCAAGGACGAGAGGCCTTATTGCGCTCCGGCCAGGCATTTCTGCATGCGAATGATCCAAACCTGGCACTATCCCAGTTCACGCCGTTGATGCAGACCTTTGCCCCCGATGCATTGGCCATCGAAGCCTATTTCATGTCAGTGGAGTGCTACCTGCAGTTGGCATCGACCACGCAGGCCATTGCCCAGTTGCGCAACATCATTACCCTGGTCGACACAGATGATGTAAAAGACCGGGCGTATCACCGCCTCGTCTGGATTTACATCGACCAGACCGACTGGAAAGGCGCGCGGCAGGCCATTGACAGAATCAGTGATTCCGGGCGCGGCCGGTTACGGGTTGACGAACTGGATACGGCCCTGTCGCACTCCTCCTCCCTTGCCCGCAAAAGCCCTGCCCTGTCCGGCACTCTGTCCATCATTCCCGGCGCCGGTCAGCTCTATTGCCATCGCTATGAAGATGCATTGATTGCACTGCTCGTAAACGTCGGGCTTTTCTGGTCCGCCTATGACGCGTATGACAACGAGCAATATGGATTGGGCGGCCTGCTGACGTTTGTGGGTCTCGGTTTCTACGCCGGCAATATCTACGGTGCGATTACCGATGCACACAAGTATAATCATTTGCGCATGCAGGAATATAAGGACCGACTAAAGCTGGATTATCTCACCGACAGCGGCCCGACGCCACAGGCATCCACCAAAGGCGTGTTTTTGAGTTTGCACTTTTATTTTTAGGAGATATCATTCTGCTGTGCTACGTCGGGCGTTAACAATCACCGCAACGATGCTCGTTTTTATGTTGGCGGCCGGAGTCGGTACTTACTTGACCGTGCACCTGTTGATTCGGAGTGAGAACAAGGTCGTTGTGCCGATGCTTGTTGGCAAGCAAGTGGTCCATGCCCTTGAAACGCTGACCGATTTGGGGTTGAACACAAAAGTAAAGGAACTGCGCTTCGATCCCAGCGTCCCCAAGAACCACATTATTGACCAACTGCCCGAACCCGGAACTGAGATCAAACAGGGTCGCGATGTCCGCTTGGTCATATCCAGAGGGGCCCGCACGGTGATCTACCCGAACCTTGCCGGCATCGATCTCCCGCAAGCCCAGATCCTTCTTGAACAGAACGGGTTGTGTCAGGGAAACGTCTGCCATGTTCACCATCCCAGTCGGCCAAGGCAGACGATCGTCACACAATATCCACCGGCCGGTTCGAGAGGTCTACGCGGCGACGCCATCGATTTGCTGGTCAGCGAAGGCCCGGCACCGGTTTCGATACGCATGCGCAATTTAAAGGGGCTGGGTTTGGATCAGGCCATTGCGACCATCGAAAAAAATCGCCTCATCCTTGGCCAGGTCACCACCGTGAGCGATCCTTCCATGGCCGCTGATACGGTAACCCGTCAGGTTCCCGGAGCCGGTCATCGTGTCGATGTGGGTGCCCAGGTCGACATCACCATCAGTCGACAGGTGAAAAAGCGCCCCAGCTTTTCATCGAGCAACACGCAATTCTTTCGCTATCGTGTAATGCTGGGATTTCTCAGGCAGCATGTCAAGGTTCGTATCAACCGACCCAGCGCGTCGTTTGATCTCTTTAATGGATTTGTAAAACCTGGTAATGAAATTTGGCTGTTGGTGCCAAACGATGTTCCCACGACTTTGTTTCTTTATCTTGACGGCGTTTTAGCAAAAACCGAACACTATGATTGATAGGAGTTTTTCAATGAAGCAACTGATCGCCCCGTCGATTCTATCCGCCGACTTCACCTGTTTGGGCAAGGAGGTCCAGGCCGTTGAAAAAGCCGGTGCTGACTGGATCCATGTCGATGTCATGGATGGCCACTTTGTACCAAACATCACCATGGGACCGCTGATCGTGGAAGCGGTTCGACGGACAACAGCGCTTAAGGTGGATGTCCATTTAATGATTGATCGCCCGGAACGCTATGTCGCCGATTTTGTGTCGGCCGGGGCCGACTATCTTTCGGTACAGGTCGAAGCGTGCGTGCACCTGCACCGCTGTATTCATCACATCAAGGAGCTGGGCGCAAAGGCCGGTGCCGTGCTCAATCCAGCCACCGGACTGAGCACCATCGATTACCTACTGGAGGATCTGGACTTTATTTTGATCATGAGCGTCAATCCCGGTTTCGGAGGCCAGAGTTTTATCGCCAGCAGTCTTGATAAAATCAGGGAATTGAGACAGAAGATCGATGATAAAAACCTTTCAACCTTGATTCAGATCGATGGCGGCGTCAATGCCGACACCATTGCAGCAATTGCCGCCGCCGGTGTTGACGTGTTTGTCTCAGGATCTGCCATTTTCAATACCGATGATTATCAGAAATCCATCGACCGACTGAGGCGTAACATTGGGGGGTAGTACGTCCAATAGAAGATATGACTTAGCGTATATGGGGGGATGATATGGTGGAAACCAACATTAAATCACAGAAAATCCTGGTGATCCATGGCCCAAACTTGAACATGCTCGGCAAGCGGGAGCCTGAGATTTACGGCCGTACCTCATTGAAGGAGATCGATGCCGAGATGGAATCGCTGGGTCGGAGGTGGGGCCTGACCGTATCGAGCTTCCAGAGTAATCATGAAGGAGCCCTCATCGATACCATTCAAGACAGCGCCGGAAGTATCGATGGACTGATTATCAATCCGGGCGCCTTTACCCATACCAGCATTGCAATTCGTGATGCGCTGCTGGTGTTGCAGGTTCCCATCATCGAAGTGCATCTTTCCAATATTTACCAGCGGGAACCGTTTCGTCACAAATCGGTGGTGGCCAGTATCGCCAGTGGTCAGATTACCGGCCTGGGAGTCAACGGGTACTATCTCGCCTTGCGCGCCCTGGCGGACATCGTCGGCGCTTCGACCGATAGGCGCCTTTAGGGTCTCGGCAAAAAATAATTGCACCATCGACCCCTAGACCTTGTGAACCGTTTTATTCAACGTTGGGATGAACGTTTATGGCCTCTTGACCGCGTTTGCCGACAGTTTTGTCATAAGAGACCTTGGTTCCGGGGGCGAGCGTCCGGAATCCCTCCATCACGATATTGGAATGGTGAACAAAGATCTTTTCGCCCTCATCCGATTCGATGAACCCGAATCCCTCTTCGTCATTAAAGGAACTGACCACGCCAACGGCCATCGCATACCTCCTTTATCTGACATTCAACCTTACTAATAAAGCCTCAAGATACTTTCGCACTCTTCCAGTATGGATTGATCAGGTCTTCGAAAATGGTCATCGCAGCTGCCGCGCCCTGTCCGGTTGCCGTGACAATCTGTTTGTATCCACCCTCGACGTCGCCGGCAGAGTATATACCGGGAATATTGGTGCGGTGTGCGCTGTCGTGTTTGATGTAGCCATCTTCATTGAGCTCAACCCCTGTTTTTACAGCCAAATCAACTGACGGCTCATAACCGATGGCAATAAACACCCCATCCATGACCATTTCATTTGTCTCACCGTTTTGATTGTTGCGCAAGCCCACTTTCTGCACCCGTTCTTCTCCGATGATTTCCTGCACCTCTGTGCTCCACAGAACCGGGATGTTATTGGTTTCCAGCTGGTGCGCGAGAAAATCCTGCGCCCGAAGTTTGTCGCGCCGATGGACCAGCGTAACATCCACCCCCATGTGTCGCAGATGCAGCGCCTCGGTAACGGCCGAATTGCCGCCTCCCACCATGATCACCCGGCGTCCTTTGAACAATGGGCCGTCACAGGTGGCGCAGTAACTCACCCCGCGGCCGGATAAGCGCTGTTCACCGGGAACGCCCAGGCCCTTATGCGAAGCGCCTGTGGCCAGCAAAACGGTCTTGGTCTGAAACTCCCTGCGCGTCGTCTTCACTTTTATCGGATGGCCCGGAACGACATCGAGCACGGATTCTCCCTGAAAAATCTGAACATACTGCAAGGCGTGACTGACCATAATATCGACCAGGGTTTTGCCGCCGACTTGAGCGAAACCCGGATAATTTTCCACAATCGGTGTGAGCGCAACCTGCCCCCCCAGTGCGTCCCGTTCGATCACGGCGGTCTTCAAACCGCTGCGCTCGGCATAGATTCCGGCGGTCAGACCGGCAGGACCGCCGCCGACAATCACCAGGTCTGCCTCCACCAGAGCGTCCGTGGACTCTGGAATAAAGATTGTCTGGGCCTCCAGCTTCTCCAAAGAGGCCATAAAAACCTCCTCCTGCTGGGCGCCCTGACCGATCAGTACTTCATTGGCAAAGGCTTGGGGAACACTGTGAGCTCCGTATTGATCCGCCAGATCCGGGCGGGACTGGATATCAATGATCTCCAGTGAAATCAGGTCCGGCTTCTCGATGGCCGCCTTCAGTCCGTTGACCACTTGTTGTGGGCAATAAGGACACGTCGGGCTGACGAAAATCTTGATGTGGCGCGGTTCGGTAATGCGTTCGATCACCGGACGGCTTTGATCGCTGACATCGCTTTTGCCCAGGCCGATCATGATCATGGCTTCCAGAAACGATCGTCCTTCTTCCCCCATCGGAGCCCCCAGCCAACGGATATTGAAGCGGTCTGGATCGATAAGCAACGTTGGAGAGCTCTGCACATTCCATTTCATGGCAAGTTCATGCCCCAGTGGAAATTCCTTAAGAGTTATTCTCGTGGTCAGTTCACGGAAGGCCCGGATAATCTGCCGGCACGAATCGACGAATACATCTCCAGGTCCGGCCCCTGCAAACAAGTAGAGCGGAATATCATTGGGCATATTTTCAAATGTCTGACGCAGTTGACGTAAAAAGGCCTGTTCAGCCCCTGCTGCCGCTTGCGGTTGTTGTCCGGATTCAGAAATCATCGTCTTTGTACCCTCCTGTAATGATTGTTTACGCCCTTACCCCCACAGCACGGTTAAAATGGGATTGAACCGGACGTTTGTCAATATGCAGACGCCGGTGCTGCTCTGCGCAGCGTCCGATTCAAACCCCATATCCACCGGCCTTATGGTGCAGGAGTGAATTCATCCCGGGCCGGCCAATTATTAATAGCGTTGTTTCAAAGAAATGGGTGACAAATCACATTCGTCATTATTGCGACAAAAATTCCGAATGGCGGATGGGAACCGATTGAATTTGAAATCGATAGAATACCTTCGTTTGACATTTGGGCTTTGGCATTGGGATTTGAATATGAAATCTATCGCGGCCAGGTGCTGTTTGTCTATTGCATTTTCACATAAAATATCGGAAAAAACAGAATCACGTCAACCCGCAAAATTTCAGCAGCATCGATTTCCGAATCGCCGAGACAATTGCAGCCGGCGGGCGCAGGAACAAACGACCACCCCAAAAGGGGTGGATTTTATTTGACGGTATACGCTATGTCCTCAGAAAATGATCCCATAAATCCGATTCAGGTCGCCACCATCGGTGGCGGAAGCGGCCAGTTTGCCTTGCTGTCCGGACTCCGCGATCTACGCGGTATCGGCATTACCGCCATCGTTTCCATGGTCGACAGCGGCGGCAGTACCGGCCGCCTGCGAGACGAATTGGGCATTTTGCCCCCCGGAGATATTCTCAAATGCATCCTGGCGTTATCACCGCATGGTGAAACATCACGAAACCTGCTTCTAAAACGGTTTCAAAAGGATCGTCGCCTGAGGGGACACAACGCCGGTAACATGCTGCTGACAATGCTATCCCGCTATACCGGCAGTTTCCCGACCGGTGTGGCGGCATTGGCCGAGATCCTCGATGTGAACGGCACGATCCTTCCCGTAACAACGGATCAGGCCACCCTGGTAGCCGAACTCACGGACGGAACACGGATATATGGTGAAAGAGCCATCGATATGCCCAGAGGTCACCAAAGGGAAAAAATCAATGATGTCTTTCTGGTTCCGCACCACAATGAGTCCATACGCGTCTACCCACCTGTGGTCGCCGCCATAAAGGAGGCGGATTACATCATATTGGGACCGGGCGATCTGTTCACCAGTATCATCCCTAATCTGGTGGTGCCATCGGTGTCGGAAGCCCTTTCACAGACGAAGGCCAAACTCGTCTATGTCATCAATATCATGACGAAGTTCGGAGAAACCCACAATTTCAAGGCATCCGATTTTATCAATCATCTGGAGTCGTTTGTCGGTCGCCGTATCGATGCGGCCATCTATAACGAGACCCGTCCGGATCAAAAAATGCGCGAGTTGTATGCCAAACAGAAATCCGAGTTTGTGGAACTGGATAGCAGCGACCCCATCTGGACACAGCGAGAGCTGTTCTGCGCAGACCTGCTGGACGCCAGCAATGACGTCATGCGGCATAACCCCGGAAAGCTGGCGGATTTGATGGCATCCTTTTTCGGCACGGAGGCCCGGTGAAACGATCCGTCATCATCGGCGTTATGGGAGGCGGCAGCGTCTCAAAAGAAGCGCTGCAGACCGCCTATGATCTGGGAGGGCGGATAGCCGAACAGGGGTGGATATTGCTCAACGGGGGTCGGAATGCCGGCATTATGGCCGCCTCGGCCAAAGGGGCAGCGGAAAGCGGTGGCGTGACGGTAGGCATTCTGCCTGATGCGCAGCCGTCGGCTTCCGCTCCGCACATCCAAATTCCCATCTGCACCGGTATGGGCAGTGCCCGAAACATGATCAACGTGCTCAGCAGTGACGTTGTCGTGGCGTGTCCAGGCGGGACCGGCACAATATCCGAAATCGCTCTGGCCCTGAAACACGGGAAAACCGTCATCACAGTGGATTTTTCCACTGGCGAGCTGTTTGCCTCCTATCGAAAGCAGGGGCGCCTGGTTGAAGTCCGGACACCACACGAAGCAATATTAAAAATTAAAAAAATATTATAAATTAAAATATTTATTAACAGTATCTATAGTAAAAGTTTAAATTTATCTGCGGCTTTTCAGGTAGGCCTCCGCCAATGCGAGATCTTCGGGCCGGGTAACCTTTAGATTGTGGCGAGAACCTTCGATAACATGTACCGCGGTTCCCATTTGTTCCAGCAGTGATGCATCATCGGTGGCAAGGCGGCCATTGCGAACAGCGGTTTCGTGTGCTTGACGGATCAACGCCAGCCGAAACGCCTGGGGTGTCTGCGCCATGACGATCCGCTGCCTTGGCACCGTTTGTTCAATCGTGCCGTCTGAATGGACTTTTTTTAGGGTATCAAAAGCCTCTACTGCCGGAATGCAGGCGCCCCATTTTCGTGCACCGTCAATGCAGGCGCTGATCAGCGTTTGGGTGACCAGCGGGCGTACGCCGTCATGAATCAAAACAAAGCCGTCTTTTTCGGGAATGGATCGCAGGCCGTTCATCACCGATGTCTGCCGGTGTTTGCCACCGGCCACGATCTTCACTTCCTTGTTGAGCGCCGCCTGAGCGATCACGGAAGCGCGGCATTCGGCGATATCGGTTTCCGGAAGTACCACAATGATCCGATCGATTTCAGCATGTCGGTCAAAGGCCTTCAGGGTGCGGGTCAGAATGGGCTGTCCAGCCAGTTCCATAAACTGCTTTGGCTGTCGGGTTTTCATACGCCGGCCTTTACCGGCCGCAACAATCAAGGCGTCAATCATCGTAAGTATTTCAGCTCTTTGGGAAGCGGCACGCCCTTGCCCATTGTGTCCTCGCCATAGTTTACGCCTGCGAGAATTTTTATGTCGTTCAACGCACGCAGATCACCTTCGAAAATGACTTGGGAAATGTTTTCTTTTTGAATTTTTCCTCCGGCCCACTGGATATCCAATACGCTGCTTGCATCGAAGCGGTCTTCTCCGACGACCAGTTGTACCGGGCCGCCGTAATACTGAACAACTTTGGCCACGAGCAAGCTCGGACGACTGTGAAATCCAAGCTTCACTGGAATGCCCACTTTGATCTTGCCGCGCTCGACATTTTCATTCAGAATCTCACGGGCCACATCTTTGCCGGCGCTCAGGTAATGGCAGGCATAAAACAACGCGTAATTAACCGTATGGTCGAGTAACTGGCGGGGGTCGATAATCTGTGAGAGTTTTTCTTGCACCTGTTTGTAGATATCTTTGTACCCTGCTTCGTGCAAATGGCGTTCGTAAAAATGCAGCAGCCGCCCCATGGATTGCATCAGATGAAAAACGACCGAAAAATAGCTTCGCAACTCCTTTAATTTTCGATCTGCGAACCGGAATCCACCGTGAATCACGTATGTATCAAATGAGGACTGCAAGTTGTGAACAACCATTTCAAATCGCCGGATCTCAACCTCATTGACCTTGGAAGGCACCAACTGAGCGATCTCCTCTTGGCTGTATGGTTCGTAAAAGCCAAGTTGGTCAAAATGGCCGGCGATGCTCAAAAAATCGCTGGCAATTTTAACGATTCGCTCTTTTTGAGCGTGCTTTGACTCGTCATCAATGGTATTTGCCAGCATTTCGCTGGTAGTGATGCCGGGAAAATCTGCCGGGCCGAATGGATTGTCGGGAACAGGTATTCCAAGTCGCAACGCCTCTGCGAGAATCACCGGTGCAAGCTTGGATAAGGATTGATTTATAAATGTTAAGGTTTGATATCCGGCCTCGCGGAACTCGGTGTTGTCGGGCAGATCGTAAAATATCAAACGATTCAGGATGTGTTTCTGTGAATATCCCCCTAGACTCAAATGCCGGACCGCCGCACTCAGCTCGCGATAAAAGAACCACTCTTTATTGTTCTTGGCACCGTGGAAATCAAGGAAATCTTCCAGTACCTGGGAGGTTCCCACGAGCTTGGAATACAGCTTTTTAGTAATAATTTGTGGCGGCAAAGGATCACCGGCCAGATAAGCGCAGCATTTCAGATAATCGGTGGAAAACAGCTGGACTTTCTCGCTGAAAGAGATGTCACAGCGGGCTTCCTTTCCCGTTTTGCATTGTTGCATTGTACCTCGATTGTGGTTTTCGGCCGCAGGGATAACACAGCATTTCCAATCCACTGCGCATTGCATCATCGAATGCGGTCGAAGCAGGCCATAAGCCGAATTCTGTTTTCCGAAGCGATTACCCGCTATCGGAATGACGATCATTCATCTAGGATGCCGATTACCCGGCACCTCAAGCGACCTACCCAGGGACTCGGACGGGCCGCCCGCTGCATCCCTCTATTTGGTCTTGCACCAGGTGGGGTTTACCCAGCTTCTCCGGTCACCCGAAGAACTGGTGCGCTCTTACCGCACCATTTCACCCTTACCTTGCCATAGCAAGGCGGTATACTTTCTGTTGCACTTGCCTTCGCGTTACCGCGACTCCACGTTATGGAGCACCCTGCCCTATGGTGTTCGGACTTTCCTCCCGTCCCGCAAAAGCGGAACCAGCGATCGTCTGGCCTGCTCCGACCGCAAATTCTATTTCGTTTTATTTAAATTTCTAAATTTTGATCTTAGTATGCCCTCCATTGGAGTTCTAAACAACATGCGTTCAGTTTAAAGTTTCAAGTTTAAAGTTTAAAGTTTCAAGTTAATGCATTCTCGT
>JASFGJ010000055.1:0-12056 GCA_050123815.1 Desulfobacteraceae bacterium | reverse complement strand
CGCTCCGCTGTCCGATGGCTGTGGTTTTTCTCTCCCCCCATCATACCGCCCAGAAAATGTCCCTGATGCTTTGGCGCAAGGTATACCTGGCCGAGAGCTTCGCTCATGCCATAGGCTTCCACCATGCTGCGTGCAATATCCGTGGCCCGCATCAGATCGTTTTGTGCGCCGGTGGAAATATCGTCAAAAATTATTTCCTCGGCGGCCCGTCCACCCAGCAGGGTCGTTATGCGGTTGAGCAGTTCGGTGCGACGCATTAAAAATCGCTCTTCAGTGGGGGTCTGCAAGGTATACCCCAATGCTGCGATACCGCGGGGGATGATGGATATTTTATTGACCGGATCGGTTCCGTCAAGGGCCATGGCCGTTATGGCGTGGCCCAATTCGTGATAGGCCACGATCTTTTTTTCTTCGGGGGTAATGAGCCGGTTCTTTTTTTCCAGTCCGGCCACAACCCGTTCGACCGCCTCTTTGATTTCCGCTGTCGATACGGCCTCTTTGGAGCGCCTGACGGCCAGCAGAGCGGCTTCATTGACCAGGTTGGCCAGATCGGCGCCGACCATTCCCGATGTCATGGCGGCAATCTGGGCGACATCCACCGAGTCATCTGCTTTGATATTATCGATATAGATTTTCAGAATTTCTTCCCTTCCTTGCTTGTCCGGTCGATCCACCAGCACCTGGCGGTCGAAACGTCCCGGTCGAAGCAGGGCCGGGTCCAACACCTCCGGGCGGTTGGTGGCGGCCATCAAGATGACGCCGAGGTTGGGATCAAAACCGTCCATCTCCACCAGGATCTGGTTCAACGTCTGCTCGCGTTCGTCATGGCCGCCGAAAGCGCCGTTGCCGCGCGTTTTTCCCATGGCATCGAGCTCGTCGATGAAAACGATGGCAGGTGCTTTTTCTTTGGCCTGTTTGAAAAGATCGCGCACGCGTGCCGCTCCCATGCCGACGAACATCTCCACAAACTCAGATCCGCTGAGACTGAAAAACGGCACCTGACTCTCTCCGGCAACCGCCTTGGCCAGCAGTGTCTTTCCTGTGCCGGGAGGTCCCACAAGCAAAATGCCACGGGGAATTTTGCCGCCGATACGGGTGTAGCGATCCGGTGATTTGAGAAAATCGATGACCTCCATCAGCTCCTGTTTGGCCTCGTCGACTCCGGCGGCATCCTTGAAACGGACATCCACATCGTCCTGCATATAGACCCTGGCCTTGCTCTTTCCAATGTTAAGAAATCCCGCCTGTTGGTTTTGGAAGCGCCTCATCAGAAAAAACCAGATGCCGAAAAACAGCAGCAACGGTACGATCCATGAGAGCAAGTTGCCGAAAAAATTGGATTCGATACGCCCGGTATGCTGAATGTCGTTTTCCGCCAGCAGGTCCGACATGTCCTTGTCGACACGCACCGTCCGAAACAATTGGCCGGATCCCTCCGAGCCATTTTCACTCTGCATACGCCCCTGGATCTGATTTTCAGAGATGGCGACCTCCGTCACTTTGCCCGCCTTGACCAGCTCCAGAAATTCACTGTAAGGGATTGTCTTTACGGCAAATGCGGATGCAATCAGGTTGTGTAGAATTAAAACGGCCCATACTCCGATAATGACATACCAAATGGTTACTTTATGCTGTTTGTTCATGGTTTTTCCTTAACTTTTTATTGTCAAAAACTAAACAAAAGTTAAACAAAATATTGACAGTGTCAACACCGCTCATTACAATTACGCCATGGAGCGGAAAAAAATATATACAATCAAATATGTTGCCGACCATACGGGTTTGAAGCCTCACGTCATCCGGGCCTGGGAAAGCCGCTATAATGCGATTGTCCCAAAGCGTACGTCTTCCAATCGGCGTCTCTATTGCCAGGAGGATGTCCACCGGCTCAAGCTGTTGAAAACAGCATGCGATACCGGCCACCAAATTTCCCGGATTGCCAATGTCGACACGGAGGACCTGCTGCAGATTTTAAGGTTGGAGCGACCCGGAGGCACTGGCATCCAGACGCCGGCCGCTACCCAGTCAGACGGTAATCGATCCGCGGAGGACTACCGCAAACAGTGTTTGCAGGCAGTGGTGTCCCTGGATCCGGACACGCTCGAACACACGCTTTGCGATGCCGCCGTTCACCTTCCCCGTCAGGCCGCGGTCGAGTCGGTGGTTGTTCCATTGTTCGAACAAATCGGTGAACTGTGGAAAGCGGGCCGGCTCAAGATCCTCAACGAGCACATCGCGTCCAACTGCATCCGTAACTTTCTATGGGACATGCTGCGCTGCCTTGAGATTTTGCCACAGGCGCCTAACATCGTTTTGGGGACGCCTGTCGGTCAGCACCACGAATTGGGCGCGCTGTCGGCGGCACTGGCCGCAGCCGAAGCAGGTTGGCGGCCCATCTATGTCGGAGCCAATCTTCCGGCAGAGGAACTGGCCGCTGCTGTCTCAAAATTTAACGCCAAATGCATTGGGTTGAGTATTGCCATCCGTTTGGATGAGAGCCAACTCAAAACGGAGTTGACCAAACTGCGTCGTTACATCGGATCGGAATGCACCCTTCTTATCGGTGGATTGCATGACCGCAGGTGGAACAGTTTGCTTGAATCGGTCGGCGCCTTGCAAATGAATTCGTGGCGGGAACTCATGCAATTTCTTGACGTCGTGATCTACTGAAAACGTAAAATCGGCCGCGCGGTGGCCGGCCTTTGTGCGCTAAAAGTGCGTCGCCCTTGTGGTCAAAAGGGATTCGTAGAAGGTCCGGTCTCTGCACCGGCCTGACATCAACCGTTGCTTGTCACAGCTTTTTAATTGCACCAAAAGCGGCAAAACAGGAATTCTTGTGCAAAAGTTCTACATGATTGTAACCAACCTGCCGTAACAGATCCATTTGATAGGTCACCGGCCTTGGCGAATCTTCTTTGTCGATATAGTCAAAGACTTTGTCTCTGTAGGATTCTCCACCAATAGAACAAAGATATTCTCCGTATCGTTTCCACATCAGCGATTGAACCGGCCCGGATTCATGGGATACCAGATCCGTAATCCACACGCTGCCGCCGGGTGCGGTCAGTCGGTGGATCTTGCCAAATGTTGACTCCCAGTCCCGATCCTCCCGTAAATGGTGTAAAACAGCCGCTGCCAGAATGACATCATATCCTTGCTCAGGCAGATCAACGACTCGAAAATCACCCTGAAATATTCTTATATTGCCGGTATTGACTTCTGATATCCGCTGCCGAGCCCTCTCTTAGGCTCATTATAAGTGAGGCGGCGTATGGCGCCGAATCCGAGTGCGGTCCGCGGGATGTTTAAAATTACCACATATATTACTATTGTTATAAAATTATTATCAACTGCTCGTATGGCCTGTCCAACCATCCATTAAAAACTGGGTCAGGTCTTTTGCCTGTTTCTGTTGCCCGTTGGTCTGCAAAAAAAGCGGTAAAACCACCGACAGCCCGTTTGCCGGGCTGGTCCACGGCAGACCCGAATACGAAACCGGCACCATGCTGGGCGCCAACCTCATGATTTCCGATTTACCGGGTTTGCTCAAGGTGGTTTATATTGCCGACGACTGCGGCATGGACATCATTTTACTAGGCAACACCATCGATTTTCCGATGGAGGCCCGCGAAAAAACAGATCGATAAGAAATTTCTGGAGGGGATCGACATGACTGCTGTCCAAGCTAAATGGAGACTGACCGTTGACAAAACGCTAAAAGCGTCGAAGGCAATCTCCACAAGAAATAGTGCACAATCAATAGATTGTTATTTATAGACCTAATGATATATACCTTGACAATCCCCTTTTTTGATATATACTCACAGGTATATATTATGTTTTAACTATGGGGGAAATTATGGAAACTGCTAAAATATTTATCAATGGACGCAGTCAGGCTGTCCGACTACCAAAAGCCTACCGCTTTAGCGGTAGTGAGGTGTATATCAAGAAAACTTCAGAGGGCGTTTTGTTGATACCTAAAGATCACTCTCTTTGGGATATTTGGGAAAGAAATCTGATGAAATATGAAGAGCCGTTTATGACGAAACGAAATCAACCCAAAACACAGCAAGAGAGAGTTGGATTAGATGAAATATTTGATTGATACCAATATATGTATCTACATTATGAACAATCGTCCTGCCGATGTTATTCAAAAATTCAAAAAAGTTAACCTGGGTGAGATTGGAGTGTCAACAATAACAATTTCTGAGCTTCAATATGGAGTTGCCAAGAGCCAGCGTCCTAAAAACAATCAAATCCGGTTAAATGAGTTTATAGCACCCCTTGAAATTCTTCCTTATGACCGTGCCGCGGCAAAAACGTATGGTGATATTCGATACCATCTGGAAAAAATCGGTCAGCCAATAGGGCCGCTTGACTTGTTAATTGCGGCCCAAGCCGTGAGCCAAAACTTAATTGTTGTAACCAACAATGATAAAGAATTTGTAAGGATTAGAAAATTAAAAGTTGAGAATTGGGTTGATTAGGAAGTACAGAACGCCGGCTCTGCACCAGATTCGGGCCAAAGAGCGGCCCTCACCGGGAAGAGGCGGCGTTCAATCTGAGATAACCACCGGAAACCACACAAATATGCCAACTTGCTGTATCTATCCATAGCTTTAACTTGCTATAAATATGGCAAAATTGCAGGTAGACGTCTGTCTATCACCCTAAAAGGTACTTGGTTGGGTGTGACCCAAACTGCCTTTGAATTTCAGAATTGCACCATAGAAAAACCGCTTATTGCCAACGCCTGACACCTCCATCCGGAAAAGGGCTCTTTGAGGATGCCACAGGTTAAAATGCCTCCCGGACGTTGATGACCGCGCCAAACCCTCCGTCCACCCAGGCGATGTCCGCCCGGATATTGAATCGCTGCTCAGGATTAAGCGCATACCGAATCCCGAGGCCGATGCTGGTCTTGAACGACGAAAATTCGATGTCCGAAACGTCGTTCGCGACCTGGGCCGCCTCCGCAAACAGCGCGCCTGAGAACCGTTTCCAGACGGGAAAGCGGTAACCGCTCTGAAGACCCAAAAGTGTCCTGTCCCGATAGCGACCGTTTTCGATGCCTCTTAAAAGCATGGTGCCGTCAGGCGAGGGCAGCAGGCGGAAAGGCACATCCCCATGGCTTTCCTTCATCTGAATGGAAAAGGCCAGGACCTGATCTTCCCGCACTGGAACAAAGTAGCGCAGGTCCAGTGACTGCATGTCGAAGTCGAAGTCGCTGCCGAGGTTTTCGTCGAACCACATGCTCTCAAACGTCGCCAGGGCCCCGGAATTGGGGGCATTGGTGTTGTCGCGCGTATCGTAGCCCGCCCTTATGCCCAGGCCGGCGTATTCGAAGTCGCTCGACCCGGCGATGTTGTCCCTCTGCAGCATTCCGCCGGCTTCGGTGGTCATCTCTTCGCTGGCGTATGTCCCGATGAGGCCTGCCACAAACTGGTCGTAAAATTTCCTTTCTATGGTGAAGGACGCGCCGATGCTGTCTGACTGATACTCCTCCTTCTCATCGGAGGAGTCGTTGCCGATTCCGTAGTAATTGGCCTCCCATGAAGAATAGTTCAGCGAGAAGTTCAGACGATACCGGTTGTTGTCAAAAAACAGATTGGGAGTCAAAATGACCTGATACTGGTCTTCGGTCGTGGCAAAGGCCATGAGGTCGATGGTGGAGGCCTGCTGGCCGGGTTCGTCCACCGGAAGAAAATGAAACAGCATGCCGCCATACATAAATCCCGTTTCAGTACTGCTGGCCAATATGGGGAACGCAGCCCAGCGTTGCTGTTTTTCTTCCGTCTCAACCTCCGCCATATCCGAAGCGTCTGTTTCAGCCCCGGGCTCATCCGCCTGCAGCGGCAAATACGAGAAAGCGACAAGGGATAACGTCGTTAGTAAGACAAGGCCGATCTTTCCAAGAGATGTTTTTTTCATTTCCAGGATCCTCTTCAAATGTGCTCAACGTCTAAAAACCTTTGTATGAAATAAATATCAGAACCGGGTCTCATAGGGGGAACGGGAGCACCCCATTTTCTTCAAGGCGCCTGTTGGAAGGCATTTTAAAACCTGTATATTATGCATTGATGAGGATGATTTGTAAAGAACCGAAGTCAGAACGAAAACAGGACGTTGACTCTGTGGCATCGGCCGCGAATTTAAGTGGCGGCGGCACATCGACAATCGTTCAAGTTTTTTCCTGTTGCAAAACAGGGGTTTGATCAAAAAAAATTATGGAAATCACCCTTATGCGCCGATGGCTGCCGGAGCAGATCCGTTCAGCTGACCGTGAGAGACGGTGGCACTCTTTACTAAGGCAAATACCTGCTTGCCGGGTGACAGGGCCAGCGTGCGCCTGGCGTGTTCGGTGATCCTGGCAGTCAGCGGGCAGCCGATGTCCATATGAACGTCCAGCCAATCTCCCGGACCGTTTGAGATCGTTTTCACCCTTGCCCGGAAAATATTTTGGACGCTGGTTTCCCGGGGCTTTTGCAAAGCGATGGCGACGCTACGGGCCGCAATGCGCACTCTTACCCGGCTGCCTGTGGAGGCGGTCACTTGAGGAACCCAGATCACCCCGCCCTGAAAACGAAGCCGTGTCAGTCCGTTCAGATGTCCATCCACCGTGGTGGCCACAACCGTTCCGAGGTCTTCGGCCCCGGTCAGCCGCTGCAGGTCGCTCCGGCTCATCAGCTCTTCGATGGGACCCGAGGCGGCGACACCTCCCCCATCCATCAGCACCATGGTATCGGCCAGATTGAGAACCTCTTCCAGGGAGTGGCTGACATATAAAATGGGGGTCGACAATTCGCCGCATAGTCGCGATAGAAAGGGCAGTACTTCGGCTTTGCGGCGACCGTCGAGGGAGGCCAGCGGTTCGTCCATGAGCAGAAGACTCGGGCTGGTCAGCAAGGCCCGCCCGATGGCAATGCGTTGTTTTTCTCCTCCCGACAGCTTTGCCGGTCGTCGATGGAGCAAATGGCCGATGCCCAAGAGATCCACTACGTCATTCAGTGCCACCTGACGCCCGCAAGGCGGTGTGAGACGCATGCCGTACGTCAGATTGGATTTTACCGAAAGATGAGGAAAGAGGCGTCCGTCCTGAAAGATGTAACCCATGCGCCGCTTTTCCGGAGGAACGTGGATACCTTGGGCAGCATCAAACAGCGTCCGCCCGTTGACGATGATGTGGCCCCGGTCCGGTCGCACCAGGCCGGCCACCATGTTGATCACCGAGGTTTTTCCAGCGCCGGATTGACCAAATAGGGCGGTGACGCCGAGATCCGGCGCCATGAAGGATACGTCGACCAGAAACGCTCCCAGCTGTTTGGTTATCTGTAAATCCAGCATGGGCTATCCTTTGATGTAGGCGGCAAAACGGCGTGAAAGCGCTTCCGAAGCCACCAGCGCTCCCATGGCGATGACAACCGAGAGGATGCACAGGCGCATGGCGCCGACCTCGCCGTCGGGTACCTGGGTCAGGGTATAGAGGGCCAGGGGCAGGGTCTGGGTTTCACCGCTGATGTTGGAGACGAACGTAATCGTCGCGCCGAACTCGCCTAAACTGCGGGCAAAGGCGAGGATAAAGCCTGTGAGAATGCCCGGGGTAATCAGCGGCAGCGTTATGGTGAAGAAAACCCGCACGGGGCCGGCGCCCAGCGTCCTGGCCGCCGATTCCATACCGCGATCGACGTTTTCGATGGAGAGCCGGACCGCTCGCACCATCAGGGGAAAGGCCATGACGGCCGCTGCCACCGCAGCCCCCTTCCAGTTGAAGGCCAGGGTGAGTCCCGTCATCTCATACAACCAGGCGCCCAAAATTCCTTTGCGTCCGAAACCCACCAAAAGGAGGTAGCCGATCACCACCGGCGGCAGCACCAGAGGCAGATGAATCAATCCGTCGAGGATCGATTTGCCTGGAAAAGTGAGGCGCGCCAGCATCCAGGCCGCCAGCACGCCAAGGGGCAAACTGCCGGCCACCGCCCAGGCCGACACCCAGAGGCTCAGTTTAAGGGCCTCGATTTCAATGGGGGAAAGCGTCCAGACCTGCATCAGCGCACCGTGAACCCGTATTTTTCGAATACGGCTCTGGCTTCCGGGGACCGAAGCAACGCCATGAACCGGTCCGTAGCCGGCGATCGCCTGCCGGCAACGACCGCCGCGGGATAGATAATGGGCGGATGGCTGGTTTGAGGAAAGGTCCCCACAATTTTCACTTTTTCGGTAATCGCGGCATCCGTGGCATAAACCAATCCGATTGGGGTCTCGCCCCGCTCGACCAGCACCAGGGCAGCGCGGACATCCTTCGAGCGAGCCACATGATTCTCGATGGGAGTCCACGCGCCGAGGCTCTCGAGGGCTTGTTTGCCGTAGATGCCGGCCGGCACATGGTCGGGGTCGCCCATGGAGAGACGGCTGTCGCCGATGATCTTCAGAAGGTCGAATCCCGGTGCGATCTGAATCCGGTTCACGCTGCTGTCGACCGGAACGATCAGAACGATGCGGTTGCTCAGCAGGTCGATGCGGGTGCCGGTTTCGATCATCTGCTTTTCTTCGAGATAGTTCATCCACTTCACGTTGGCCGAAAGATAGACGTCCGTCGGCGCGCCGTTTTCAATCTGTTTGGCCAGGGTGGACGAAGAAGCGAAGGAAGGCCGAAAGCTTATGTGGTTGCGTTGAGAAAAGATACCACCGATTTCAGTCACCGCATTGGTCGTCGATGCAGCGGCAAAAACCGTCAAGGTTTCGGAGGCAGCGAGCACAGTGCCGGAGATCCCCATCAACAGCATGATTATTGCCACTATTTTTTGATTTTTCCAGCAATTGTCCTTCATCGTTGTTTCCTTTATATGAACATTAATCAAGAAAAGTTCAAGTGAATGAGCTGCGATACGTTATAACGTTTATAGCGTCCATTTTGATAGCGTACGCAGTCATCAAGCGTCAACGCTGATTTTTGAACAGCACAGAACATGCCAGGCCATCCTGTCGGCAACAACCGCTTGGTTTTTCGACGGTTTTCAGGATCGGTCGGAACAAAACAGTCGGAATCAGAGATGGAAAAAGATTCAAAATTGTCTAATGAGTCTTCAAAAATGTAGGGTGGACCGTGATGTTTACCTCTTGACAATGGCCAGCCCCTCTATTTAAGGTTGTCGAGCTGATTTGGACCGAGCTGATACTGTAAAAAGCTCCCATGCGAGCACGTCAGCTTTGATTGATGAAAACATTGGCCAACCGCACTCATCGTTTAACGGTACCTTCACCGCGTTTGTATTGCCCGCCGGATGTGCCTTACGGTTTTCCTGCGACATCTTTTCAATCCATTGGACAATGCCCCTTAAATGGGGGCTTGCCGAGGCGGTGCATCTTTCATTTTACTTTACTTCCGGACTACTTCTCTTTTTATTCAAGCGATTCAATGAAAGGAAGACGATCATGAAGCAATCTGTTCGCGGGTGGCCCAGGCAACTTGTTGCCTGGGTTGCGTAGCAACAAGAGGAGGAATTTCCCAACCGGTTTGATATCGATTGACTTGGCGAGATCAGCAAAAAATACCGGTGTCCGAACGGATAAATAGATTATTGCAGGCACCATCTTAGCCAAGACCTCCTGGCCTTCGGCCACCGGCAATTCTTGCCGGTGCCACCCGTCGGAAGGGGGATGCTTCTCATAAATAAGATCTGAAGATGATCACTCGCGAAATAAAGGAATGCCTTCCAGATTCTCCTTTGCCATCCGGACCATTTTCTCTTGACAAGATTCCGCCCTCCCATTTAAAATTGTTTTGTTTCGGGTCGATCTACTAGTTGACGGCTGCCTCCACCAAAGCCCATGAATGTGTGCGCTGCAGGAGAGAGCCTGAAAAATGAATTATCAGGGGCAGGGGAAGGAATAAGTGCTCCTATTTTGCTTGGCTGTGAATCCGTTTTCGGTGTTGCATCAATGGGCGTATACAACGCGTATGCGCCCATTGATGCGCCTTGAAAAGGAATCCAAATCCTGCGCAGTACGGTAGTATTTATTCCTTCCTCTGTCATAGTATTCCGATCATTTCGATGATGGGTATCGATTTCTCATCAATGTTTGGTTCCCGGATTGATCTGTGTTGCTTTCGGCAATGCGGTGTTCCTTCGGAACGCTGATTGGCTGAGACAGTTGTTGAGCTGATTTGGACTGATACTGCAAAAAGCACCAATGCGAGCACGTAAGCTGAATTGATGAAAACGATGGCCATCAGCACTCACCGTGTGCCGGTACATTTACCGCGTTTGCACTGCCCGCCGGATGTGTCTTGCGGTTTTCCTGTAACATTTTTTTCATCCCACTCGGCAACGCTTTTCAAAAGGGGGCATCCCAAGGCGATGCATCCTATTTCTTCTCGTATAGCCGACGTTTCTCTTTTATTCCATCCATTCAATGAAAGGAAGACCATCATGAAGCGATCCGTTCGATTAGCGCTGTTTCTTTTATCTCTTTCACTCATCTTGACCGGTTTTATCGGCTGTGGCGGCAGCGGCGGCGGAGGCGGTGGCGGTTCAGCCGTGCAGACCGGCTATTTTACCGACGGCCCTGTCCAGGGGCTGGCGTACAGTACGGCCACCCAGTCCGGAACCACCGATGCCGACGGCGCCTTTCAGTACAATGACGGCGAGATGGTCAGTTTTTATGTGGGGGACGTGCTTGTGGGGCAGGCCACCGGCGCCGCCACTCTGTCGCCTTTTGATCTTGCCGGCATCACCGCACCGCAAACGGCGGTGGAGGTGCGCCGGACCATCAATGCCATGTATAGGAGCTATAATACGCCCACGCCTATTGGACAGGTGATCAACATCGCGATATTTCTTCAAACCCTTGATGACGATGGGGACCTGACCAACGGGATTCAGATACCGGATCAGATGCACACCGTGGCGACAGGGGGCAGCCTCGATTTTAATCAGACGTGGTGGACCTTCTCTTACGATTTTGCCCTCAGAAAGCTCATCGCCGATGGACGGGCCGCGGGTCTGTGGGGGGGCACTCGGGCCATTCGAAATCCCGCCGTTGCGCTTGATTCCCTGTACGAGGGCCTCGGCATTGTTCCGGAGATCTATGCAGTGTCCTCCCAGAGTATTGACAACAATGCCGATGGGACGGTGGATTCAGGCAATACCTTAACCTTCGACACCAACGGCTATCCGACCATGTATGAACTCGACAACGATTACGACGGGACGGTGGACGAACGCTACACCTATGCCTGGAATGCAAACGGAAACCAGACCATGTATGAACGCGACAGCAATGCCGACGGTGTAGTGGATTACCGCTCGACCGGTACCTTTGATGCCAACGGCAACCAGACCATGTCAGAATACGACTCCAATGGCGACGGCACCGTGGATGAACGTTACACCAATACCTACGACGCCAACGGCAACCAGACCATGTCGGAATCCGACTATAATGGCGACGGAACGGTGGATTCACGTACGACCCATACCTACGACGCCAACGGTAAGCAGACCATGAGAGAATCAGACACCGACGCCGACGGTATCGTGGATCGACGCTACACCTATACCTACGACGCCAACGGCAACCGGACCATGTATGAACGCGACAGCAATGCCGACGGAACGGTGGACGAACGCTACACCAATACCTACGACGCCAACGGCAACCGGACCATGGAAGAATACGACAGCAATGCCGACGGAACGGTGGACGAACGCGAGACCTATACTTACGACGCCAACGGCAACGAGACCATGTATGAATACGACAGCAATGCCGACGGTACGGTAGACGGACGCGAGACCTATACTTACGACGCCAACGGCAACCGGACCATGTATGAATACGACAGCAATGCCGACGGAACGGTGGACGAACGTAGGACCTATACCTACGACGCCAACGGCAACGAGACCATGGAAGAATACGACAGCAATGCCGACGGAACGGTGGACGAACGCTACACCTATACTTACGACGCCAACGGCAACCGGACCATGTATGAATACGACAGCAATGCCGACGGTACGGCGGATTCTCGCAGGACCTATTCAAAC
>JASFGJ010000054.1:0-12122 GCA_050123815.1 Desulfobacteraceae bacterium | reverse complement strand
CCGGTGGCTTCGATGAGTCGCTCGAAAATGGTCGGCGTCAGGGGATTGTCAAAGCCGGTGATGTTGGCCGGGCGAAGGGCATGGCAGCCATAGTGGGCCGCGACTCGGAGATTTGTCAGAGGCAGTTCGATGCGATCCCGCAAGTTTTCTGCTCCGATCTCTTCATCCAGAACCGTGAGCAGATGCCGGATGAGGACGCCCTCTTGCCAGGCCAGCCCCTCTTCGGCCAGCATGGTGTTGACCTGTTGTCTCAGATCCCGATTTTGGCGCAGCCAATGATCGGCGTGCTTCAGATTTCCGTAGCAGCATTTGCACGGCGTCATGATTGGCCGGCCTTTGGTTGCGGCCAGCGCTGTGCCGGTGCCATTCGGTCGGTCGCCATTGTCGCAACCGCACCGGTTTTCTCCGAAGGCAGGATGGTCGGATTGTCGATGACCGCCATGATGGGCGCCACGCTGCAATGGCGGCTGCACACACCGCAGTGGGTGCAGGCGTCAAGTCCCATGGCCCGCCGAGCCGGCAGATTGTCTGGGATGTTGTCTCGGGCGGCGCCCACCGATTGTACGGCGAGGCTGACAGGAACCGAAACCAGGTGAAAAAGCTTGCCAAAGGGCAGATATGCCAAGGCCAGACAGCTGACCAGGTAGTGAACTTGCCACAGCCAGATGTCGATCCGTGCCTGTGCGGGCAAGTCGCTCAAAGGCTTGAGCAGATGGGCCACGGGATAGGACACAAACGCGGAGCCGGGGTGCGAGTGGCACTCGGCGCAGTACGCTTTGTGAAGCGCGCTTCCCTGATAAAGCGTTGCAGCGTCATTGGCCGGCGGCGACTCAAATACGACGTCGTAGTGCGCGGCCCAAAACGCTTGAAGTGCCGCGGTCGCTTCCGAATCCTCTTCGCCCATGTAATCCACCACCATTTCCTCAAAGATCGGAGCCGAGATGATCTGCACCGCCTCCAGGGCGATGCCCGACAGCAGAATCAAGGCCAGCAGCACAAGGGGCAATCGATCCGCCCGGTTGCTGAAGCGTTTCAGGACGGCGTTTTTCTTACGCCTGATAAAAGCGATGACGACGCCGGCCATCAGTAGAAACGCCGCCAGGTTTCGCAGCACCATATAAGGATTGAGCGTCGAGGCATAATCACCGAACAGGTGCACCATGATCATGTCGTCCAGAGCGTGCGTGGCCACTAATATAAACACACCATATAACAGCCCCATATGCATCAACCAACGCAGCAGGCTTTGCCTGGCAATCCGGCGCTGCAGCAGAACATCGGCGATCAGAGTGCCGACGATGCGCAGCAGCCTGGGACCGAACAGGGCGCTCATGACCGCTCGGCAAGCGGTGACAAATCGGCGGCCGGGAGATGTGGCCGAGGCTTCGGGGCCGATGGAGACCGTGAACCAGCGGCAAATGCGCCACAGGCTGCCCATGAGGCAGATGGTCAAGGCAAGGTATGCGCAATAGGTCAGATACATGGTGGTTCCAAACGATTTGTATGCGATCTGTTCAGGACTAACTTCTATGCCTGGTTATACTGACTCTCGGCTTTAAGATAATGCTTTTGGCAAGGCCAGAGGGAGGAAGCTGTATTGCAATACCGCGACGACCGGTAACGCAGTCCAAAAGCATTATCTCAAAGCCGAGAGGCGGCAAAAGCGTTGACTGCGCCATACGCCGTGGCGATGGAGAGTCCGCTGCCGCACTTTTGCCGGATCCAGTCCTGGTGGGCTAAAATCGATCCGGCGGCATACAGGTTGTGGTGGATGGGACGGCTATCTGCATCCACCGGCCGAAAACCGTCGTCGATATTCAGCCCCGCCCGGTTGATCAGGTGGCCCTGGGGGTGAAGCAGGTCTTTGTGGTGCCATAGGGTTCGTTCTTCCGGCTGGCTGACGGGCAGGTCGAAGATGGTTTCATGGATGCGAAAACGGTCTGCGCGAAGGCCTTTGCCGAAGAATCGCCCGCTGGCCAATATGGCGCCGCGGGCCTTGACTGTCAGCTCCGGCGTTTCGGTTCCCACCAGAAACTGAAAGGTGTTGTCCGGCATCACCCGGGCTTCGAGCACCTTTTGCTGATAGTAAGCCCGAACGCCGAGTTGGGGCAGCCGTTGCTCGAAAGCTTCCCTCAGGCGCAGCCCGGTGATGGCCGGCACCATTGTGGGGATTTCGAACACCGGCACCTCCAGGCTGCGCTCCAGGTCAGCCAGTATCTCCATGGTGCGATAGATGCCCAGCACCGCCGGCAGTCCGACAGCCTTGGCCGACCCCACGTGGGGAGCGATGGCGGCTGCCAGTTGCCGGCGTGTCTCTTTCATGTCCAGCGCCCGGGCGGCGTGCTCGGTATACAACTCGCCATGTGTACCGGGAAATTCGATCCTGACGCTTTGCAGCCCCGGCCAGCGTGGCTCCAGCGTTTCGATGATCTGTCGGGCGCTGAATCCTTTCAACCCGAAAAAGTCGACCAGCAAGGTTGGGGCTTTGTCCGCCAGGGCGGCGACCCCCGCCGCCATGCTTTTGGGTACGGCGTAGGTGGTCTTGATGGTGCCTGCCGGTGTGACAATCCGGCAGTTGCGCTGTCCGTTGGCTGCATAGGGAAGTCCCACACTTTCGAGAAATTCCAAACAGGTCTCCACCGACTGCCGGATTCGGTCGATGGGCAGCCGGGCGTAGGGATGGCGCGGCTCGTCGATGGTGAGCTGTTCGATGCCGCTCCAGGGGTCGGCACAGCGGATGCCTTTATCCAGAGGATGAATTCCCATCACGTCGAGCAAGCCGCTGGCAAAATTGATTTCACCGGTGACACCCACTTGCACGGTGTCGATCTTGCGTCGGGCGGCAAACAGCGTCGCCGCCATGCCGGCCATGCCCGAGCCGATAACCATTAAATCGCATGTTATGGTTTTTGACGTGCTCACGCTAATCTTCCAACTCCAGTCCGAAGAGACCGCAATGCATGGCCTCCATCAATTCCGCTTGTGCCAGGGGTATGTCCCACAGCAAGGGTTGCTGGCCGCGCCAGCGCTCCTTTAAAAAGGCGCGCAGTTCATGCAGGCCCTGTTCGCCGGACAAATGCCGGCGATCATATAAATAGGACGCCACACGGAAGCTGCAAAAGGCGCCCTGGCAGGGGCCTTTGCCAATTCGGCTGCGAAGACCGATAGCCTTCATGCTGGGCTTTCCCTGCCGGCGGGTTAGGGAGGTTGCGATGGTGTCCACGACGCTTTGGGGCACCATTTCACACTCGCACAGCAGGATGTCGTCGGGATCATTGTTGCGAAGCCACTGATTGGGCGCCAATCCCGGTTCGGTCCAACGGGCATCCACGGTGTTGGGCAGCGGCTGTGTTCGGGTTTGGCAGGGCTCGTGGATGCCCAGATGGTGACATACCCGGTCGGCGGTTTTCTCGGCCATCAGGCGAAAGGTGGTCAGTTTGCCGCCGCTGATCGTGATGAAATTGCGCACCGGCCCGGGCCCTTCGCTGTGATCGATCAGCGCGAATCCCCGGCTGGCGCTGCGGTCGTCTCCGCTCCCTGTGCTGTTGATCAGCGGACGGACGCCGCAATAGGCGCGGATGTAGCGCGTGGATGCCAAAATCGGCATCATGGCGGCACCCTCTTCGATGATATGATCCACCTCATGGATTTCGGGATAGATGGCGTCGGGTGATGCAGCGCGCTCGGATGTCGTTCCCAGAATCGAGACCGTTCCGCCGGGAACAACTATATCGCCGTTGGTGGCCAGCCGCAGTCGGTTGACGACACGCCGCGAGACACGCTCTTGGGTTACCAGCAGGCTGCCCTTGGAATAGACTATTTCGATAGCGCAATCGGCCAATGCCGCAATTTGAGCCGCCCAAGCACCGGAGGCGTTGACCACGATTTCAGGTTCAATGGTCTCTTCCTGTCCGGTGACATGATCGCGTACGATGACCTTTTCGATCCGATGTTTATGAATCTGAAAGCGAACGACCTGGGTGTGGCGCAGCAGCCGGGTGCCGAGCATTTGAGCATGGGCGATGTTGTCCAATGAGAGTTTGAAAGGATCGATGGTGGCGTCATCCACCGCATAGGCCGCGATCAGACGGTCTGAAAGGGCGGGCTCCAACTCGCGCGCTTCCTTGATATCCACGATATGCGTATCGACGCCGGCGCGGGCGCACATCTGCGCAAAGTCGGCAATATAGCGTTCATCGTCCCCTGCCACCGCCACAAACAGGCCGCCGGTCTCTTCGATGCAATGGGGGGCCAGCTTTTTCAGCAGGCGCCCTTCCAATTTGCATTCGCAGGCAGAGGCCGGATCCGAGGCAATATAGCGCGCGCCGCTGTGCAGCAGGCCGTGATTGCCGCCGGATGCACCGGCGTTGATATCCTTTTTTTCAACCACGACGCACTGAACGCCACGCAGCGCCAGGTCTCTGGCCAGCCCGGTTCCGGTGGCGCCGCCGCCGATGATCAAAACCTGGGTTTGCATTTTTCTCTCTTTCTGCCGATGGATCGATAAAACCATTTGACCACATTTTATCCAGCAATTCAAAGTGGATTATAGCATCTTCGGTATCAGGGGGATCGATCTATGTGTGGTATAAAAAAGCCTGCTCCCTTGAGTTAGGGACAGGCTTTATCTTTAAGACGTGTAAAAGCAGTCTGCGTAAAAACGCATTATCATCCCGCCATAGGCGCTATTTACCTAATTCTTCCTGAATGGCCATACCGATGGTTAATAGTGAATATGGTTTTTTAACATATCGGCCGGCCCCCATGCGGATGGCAACACGAACATCTTCGGTTTCAGAGTATCCGCTGACCAAGAGTGCACGCTGCCGGGGATTAAGCTTGAGGATCTCCCGGAAGGTTTCCAGGCCATCCATTCCCGGATCCATTATCATGTCCAGCAGCACGAGCTTGGTGCGATGATCGCGGAGGTAAGCGACCGCCTCTTCTCCGCTGGCCACGGCGTGCGGCGTATAGTTCAGTTCGGTCAACATCTCTTTGGCGATCTTGCGCTGATCCTGCACATCGTCTACGACTAGTATGGATTCGCCACGGCCGAAGTATTTTTCCAGCCGTTCGGTTTTGTCACTATCGTCCGGTTGCTTGCGTGTGGCCGGATAAAAGAGCGTAATGGTGGTGCCGTGCGCCGGTTCGCTGTCGACACTGATATATCCCTGGTGATCCTTTACCGTCCCCCAAACCACTGCCATGCCCAGGCCGGTGCCGCTGCGTCCCAGCTTTTTTCGGGTAAAAAAGGGCTCGAAAATCCGTTCCTGGTCCTCCGGTGCGATGCCTGCCCCGGAATCGATCACGGCCAAAACCACATAGTCACCCTCTTCCACCGTATCGTAGCCTTTTATCGGGCGATCCACATATCGATTATCGACGTCAATCAACACGGTTCCACCGTCGGGCATGGACTCGGCGGCATTGGAAACCAGGTTCATCAAGGCTTTGAGCAGATGAACCTCCGAACCCATGATGTTGAGAAGATCGTCTCCGATACGATACGAAAAGGTAACGCCGGGATGATGTGTTTTTAATTGGTTGTGTTCCGGGCTGTCAAAATAACCCCGGATCACTTTCCCTGCGTTTACAACCGTTTTAACCATGACGCCGCGCCGGGCCAGGGTCAACATATCCTGCACAATGGTTGCTGCTTTTTCTCCTGACTGTTTAATGGTTTGTAATGGTTTGCGCAGATGGCTCTCTTCGGGGAGTTTACGCAGCAACAGTTCAGGATAGCTGGTGATGGCGGTGAGAATGTTGTTTAAGTCGTGGGCAACTCCACCTGCCAATTCGCCCAGTGCTTCCATTTTTTGGGCCCGCTGAAGCTGAGCCTCCAGCCGCTCTTTATCCGATATATCAATAAAGCTCTCTATCAGGTGCGGTTTGCCGTCCAATCGAATGCGGCAAACCGATTTTAGTATGGGAACCCTACGTCCTCCCGCTTTGATCAGCACTCGTTTTGATCTGTCTATCTCCTGGTTCAAATCGGTGATCGGGCATCGGCCGCTTTCGGCGGGGCAGACAAATTCATGACATACGGCACCGACGACCTTCTTTAGAGGCAAGCCGATGTTTTTAAGCGCAACAGAATTGGCACCTTTGATGATTTTGGTGGTTTCATCAATGATCAGGATGCCTGTTGGCAGCTGATCGAGGATAATTTTTAACCGCTGCTCACTTTCCCTCAAGTCGGCTTCGGCGCGCCGGCGTTCGCCGACTTCACTATTTAATCGACTGTTGGCCGCCTCCAATCTGTCGGTAGCTCGGCGCGCCTGCTCATATCGGATTTGGATCATGGCAATCATGCGATGCTGCAGCAGGATTCCCAACCAGACAAAGATAGATCCGCTGAAAAAGATAAGTCCGATAAAAAAGTCGCTGAGAAAAGCGATCTTGGCCCAGATTGCCACCGCCACCAGCAGGTAGCCCACCAGGAAGAAAACCATCAGTACTTGATGGAAAAGAATCAGCCCTCGCAAGCGAGTTCGCCGCATGAGCTCGGATTGTGTCAGCGCGGCAACCGTTTTGCGGAATCGAACGATATTGACCAGCATGATTCCGGAGCCCAGGAAGATCAAGCCGCTGATCAGTATATTTGCATAATCGCTCATGAAAGGCCTTATGCTTTCCTATCGCCGTTCAATTTGGGTAAGCCGGGTTTTAAGGCCAATAGCCCGACTTATTCTATGGGCAGTTCAAAGCGCATGCTGATAGATGTAGCATAGCATAAATAAGCGTTTTTAAACAGTTGTGTTACATGGATTGGGTCTGAGCGGTTTCATGAGACCTCCAATAGCACGAAAAAACGCCCGCCCTTCTTAGAATGAAGAGCAGGCGTTGAGGACTATTGCCAAGAAACCGTGAGGGCTCACTGCCAATGGGGCGAGTACCCTATAAAGCTGCGGTCCCGGTGCCGGGTCAATAAGATTCGTAAAACAGCCCCTGCTGATGGACCGGGTTGTTCAATCTTTCGGCGACATCGACATTAAAAAAGTCCGCCAAAGGCTGAAAAATTTCCGGATTATTGGCCTGAACCTGACGCGCGACGGACAACACCACATCGAGTCCCTTGCGGGACATTCTCCCCAGGGGGCGCCGGCAGGGGCCGGCCGGCATTCCCAATAGCGCCATCAGCGTCTTCATGGCCAAAGGATTACGGGCCCGGCAATCCACCTGACCGTGCGGCGTCTCCTCTTTAGTGATAACGGTCACAAGGCCGAAAAGCGGTGCAACGGCGTTTTTCACGGCTTCGGCTTGGGCATGGTCGCCGCGGTTCAAAGCGGCGACCATTTCGGACATGGCTTTCGGGGCGATGTTGCTGGCCACAGAGATGACGCCGGTGGCGCCGATGGATGCGTCGGTCATCATGTCAAATACCAGCGCGTCGTCACCGGATAAAATGGTAAACGCCGGTCCGCAGCATTCGCGTGTGCGTCGCATGTTGTTCAGGTCGCCGGTGGCTTCCTTGACCGTTTTGACATTCGGATACGCCTGATGCAGCAGCGCCAGGTCTTCCGGTAAAAGCTTGGCGCCGGTCCGACCGGGGATGACATAGGGAATGATGTCAAGCCCCGGTGCCTGTTCGGCTATGGGCGCGATATATTCGCGCCGGATCTCCAGAGAACTGGGGCCGTTGTAGTACGGGTCCACCAAAAGAACGGCATCGACACCCTGTTGGGCGGCGTGCAGCGTTGCAGCCAAAGCTTCTTTGGTGTTGTTGCTTCCGGTGCCGGCAATGCACCGGCACTTGCCCTGTGTCGATTCGGCTACGATTTCAACCACATCGTTGTGCTCTTCCCAGGCCAGGGTCGGGCTCTCCCCGGTGGTGCCCACCGCCAGTATGCCGGTGATGCCGTTTTCGATCTGGAAAGCGGCGAGTTGATTCAGCCCGTCGCGGTCCACCTCAGACCCGTCCTCAACAAACGGTGTTACAAGCGCAGTATAACATCCAGGATTCATACGTCCCCCTCATTCTATTTAAATAGTATCGAATTGGTATTTTCAGGTTAAGAACAAGCGCTTTGCGCAGGCAGACGCTTACTGCGGCGGTCTTGGCCGGTTGCCGAGGTTGGACGGCAGGGGTCCAAAACACAATATGCTCCTTTACGTCGCATGGGTAGATGGGATGATGTCGTATTCAACCAAAACCTCCAAACGTCTGTGAAACGTGCTTTCATTTTGCAAGTTAAAAAACCAAACTTTCAGTGTCAAGCGCTATTTTGATTCTTGCGAACGGTGGGGCCGCTTGGAGAAATGGTGGGTTGAGCCCGTTGGCCGGTTTAGCCAGTTATGCCGGTTGATGGATGGAATCCGATTCAACTCCTTTGAGACCGGATCTTAGGCTAATGAATAAATACGGCCGCCACCTTCTTACTAAGAACGTCGGATAGACGGCTTAATCGATCCAACCGGCCCAATCCCGCCATTAGCGGGATCCAACCGGTGAAACTGGCTTAACCGGCCAACCGGCTCAACCGTTTTCCGAAATGCCTTGACATGCGCTGGTTTGCATATTACCGGTAAGAGTTCGAGATTCTGGAGATTCCAACGATGATTACGAGAGGATTAACCAATATGACGAAAGCCAAGAACGCAGATGAATTTATCGCAAAGCAAAAAGCAGCGTTGAGCTCCAATCCCGATTGCGGCAACTCGCACTACAATCTGGGGATCGCCTTGATGGGCAAGAAACAATATGACGAAGCCGAAAAAGCTTTCCTGGCGGCCATTGAAAACAGTCCTTCCCTGGCCGAAGCCTATGTGCAGATGGGCGGATTGTGCCTGCAGCGCGGCGACCTGGACGGCTGTCTGGATTGGAACCGCCGCGCAACCAGGGCACGGCCCGGATTCTCCGAAGGTTGGGGCAATATCGGGTTCGTGCATCTGCAACGCGGCGAGGTCGATGAAGCCATTACGGCCTTCCGAAAGGCCACAACCTTTAATTTCCGCTATGTACAAGCCTTTGCCTCGCTGGCCACGGCCTATCTGATCAAGGGGATGATCGAGGAGAGCATCGAAGCCAGCCGGAAAGCGCTGGAACTCGCACCTGAGTTTGCCGTGGCACACAATAACCTGGGGATCGCCTATCTGGAAAAAGGCGAAAAAGAGAATGCGAAGACCCACCTTTTCAAAGCCAAGGATCTGGGCTATGAGGTCGCACCGGAAATATTATCCGAGGTAGAAGGATAATCCGGTTGAGCCGGGGAAAAAGGTTATACAGGTCTACCGGTTGAGCCAGTTGCACCGGTTGGATAGATTAGGCCGTCTATCCGATGTTTTTATTAAGAAGGTGGCGGCAGTATTCATTAGGATAGGATCCGGTCTCGAAGGAGTTAAATCGAACTCCATCCTTCAACCGGCTAAACCGGCTCAACTGGCCTAACCCCCTTTATTTCCCTTTTTCCGTTTGCTCCGGTTGTTCCAGTTACGAAAGCCGAATAATTGTTTCATGTCCTTTGAAAGTAAAATACCATTCAAATTTGGCTTGAGTCCATCTGAGCCGACCGTCTCGGCGGGCAGCGATTTATGGTCGACCCCGCTGCCGCTGGAGATGAGCGCCTTTCTGGAGGCGCCTGCCCAAAGCGATCGAACTTCGGCGCCCACCTGCGGTGATTATTTTCAGGCCGCCCGGGATTTTCTACTCCAGGACGACATGGCCCTGCTGCGCCTAGCTGCCGATCAGGTTCTGGGAAGAGCCGTCGCTTTGCGGGACGTGGAGGGTGTCGGGGTTTACCTGGTCAAGCACGGCGCGCTCTACCACCCGGCCCGTATCGAAGTGTCGGTTGCAGGTCACACTGTGGCGCTGGTGCTCAATGTGGCGGTCTCTGCAAGAGGTCGGCAGGCACTGTCTGTTGAATTTGAGGCCGTATCCCGCCTGACGCATGAGCTCACCAGGCCATGCTGGCCGAAGCTTTACGGCCATGGGGTCGGCAAGTCCGCAGATGGACGATCCTGGCCCATGCTGCTGGGAGCTTGGCTGGAAGGATTTTATGAATTTCATCTGGCCGAGAACTCCGCTTCCGGGGATTTGACCGTCGTGGTCTGGGACACCGATCGGGGTCACTGGAATCTGACGCCGAACCAACAGGGACTGCTGATCGGCAAGGCCGCGGAAATTTTGACCTATGCCTACCATCCCCTGACCTTCGAGGCGATTCTGGACTGGCATCACGCCGCAGGGGATTTCGTGGTGCGGCCGCTTGCCGACGGCATCGATGTGCGGCTTATTTCCGTTCGCGATTATGCCCCTCTTGTGATCACTGACTCTGCCGACGTCGAAGCCGTGCTGGATGCCATGGTGGCGTTTGTGGTGGGCATGTCGCTGCGTCTGCGCCTGGATCGTCTGGAGGGTGTGGGGCGGCCGGCATGCTATCCTCGGTCGGTCATCTCCGCCATATGGACGGGGTTTTGCGAGGGGCTGCGTGCGGCCGCAGCGGAAAGAGGTCTGCCCCATGACTTTGCCGATGCCGTCGTTCAATTTTTCAAACTGCAGGGGGTACGGCGGCTGACGCCCATCGCCCGATCCATCATCGAGAAATACCCGGCCGACTCGGAAACCCGGGGGCTACTGCTAAGGATTTGCGACCGCCATATAGAGGCGCTGTGGGCGGCTGTTAGCGCTTAAGCCGGCTTGTTCCCAAAGTCCATCGATCCACAAGATACGGATATTGATCTGCCGCCACACACAAGATGGAGTGCCATTGCGGATTTGGAGCGCCGAGCCGCCGGTAAGGCCCGGTAACCCGGCCTTTTTTATTGACAAGTGCCGGTTTATCGATTTATATCTGCTTCTTCATATTCTATGATAACTCGATTCTTTTATATTTCTAAAAATTCGAACTAGATTGCAATACGTCAAAAGTGGAGAGGAGGTGGATTTTTTTTACATTTTTTTTGACTTCAAGTCAGGGATTTTAAGACTTTTTGATTAACTCAATGGAGGTAAACATGGCAAAACACGAAACCCCGATGTTGGACCAGCTTGAGTCTGGGCCATGGCCAAGCTTCGTGTCGGACCTGAAGCAAGAGGCCGCAAGTCGCGCAAAAAATGCGAACAACGTTGAGTACCAGATACCAGTGGATGTTGTTGACGATATCCTGGGCGTTCTCGAGCTGTCTTACAAACATGGGCGTACGCACTGGAAACACGGCGGCATCGTCGGTGTTTTCGGTTACGGCGGCGGCGTCATCGGCCGATACTGCGACCAGCCCGAAATGTTTCCCGGCGTGGCCCACTTTCACACCATGCGCGTCGCACAACCGGGCGCCAAGTTCTATACTACCGATTACCTGCGCAAAATCTGCGACCTGTGGGATATGCGCGGTTCCGGCATCACCAACATGCACGGCTCCACCGGCGACATCATTTTCCTGGGCACCACCACGCCCCAACTCGAAGAAGTCTTTTACGAGCTGACCCACAACCTCGGTCAGGACCTGGGCGGATCGGGCTCCAACCTGCGGACCCCGGCCGATTGCATCGGCCAGGCGCGCTGCGAATATGCCTGCTACGACACCCAGGACATGTGCTACGATCTGACTGAGGAATACCAGGATGAGCTGCACCGACCGGCCTTCCCGTACAAGTTCAAGTTCAAATTCGACGGCTGCCCCAACTGCTGCGTGGCCTCCATTGCCCGTGCCGACCTCTCCTTTATCGGCACCTGGAAAGACGCCATCAAGATCGACAAGGAAGCTGTTGCGGCCTACATCGGCGGTGAACTGCCGCCCAATGCTGGCGCCCACAGCGGCCGCGACTGGGGTCCCTTCGACATCCAGAAAGAGGTCATCGACCTGTGCCCCACCAACTGCATGGCCATGGACGGCAATGAGCTCAAGATCGACGACAAGGAGTGCAACCACTGCATGCACTGCATCAACGTCATGCCGCGCGCGCTGCGCATCGGTGACGACCGCGGTGTCTCGATCCTGGCCGGTGCCAAGGCACCCATCCTCGACGGCGCCCAGATGAGCAGCCTGATCGTCCCCTTTATGAAGGCCGAAGCCCCCTACACCGAAATCAAGGAAGAGGTCATCGAGCCCATCTGGGATTGGTGGATGGAAGAGGGCAAGAACCGCGAGCGCCTGGGCGAGTTGATGAAACGTCAAGGCCTGCA
>JASFGJ010000053.1:0-12125 GCA_050123815.1 Desulfobacteraceae bacterium | reverse complement strand
CGTAATTAGTAGCGCCCAGTCAAGTAGATTTTGCGATCGAAACGTGTTTTTTTGCGTGCGCGCATGCCATTCGGTATTATTATTAATTTATAATTTTCGATTTCCAATTTAGGGTGGTACGACACATACCATTTGAAACCACTATCCTTGTTCTTCGGGTAGTCCTTCAATGTGAACGCTTTGGGTATCCATAAGCACCTTTCAGGCACTTATCCTTTCAGTTGATCAAAGTAATCGAGCGATCAAGCCGCTTATCGTCTTTCTGACTCATCGTAATTGTGTTGCCGGTTTTATCAGGCGCGCATGCGCTGCAATCAGGCAAGGGTCAACCTATGTAAAATGAGGCACTTAAGAAAGGGGGAAGGCCATGTTAAAAAATGTCAGTTACAACTTGTTGGAAACCATCACCATCGTATCCAAAAGCCTTTACCGGTATGACACTTATCTGCATGATGCTGAAAACAGTGCTTCCAGTCGGGAATTATGGACCGTCATAAAAACCCAACGGGAAAAAGAGTTGAAGATGCTCCTGAGGGAATTGAAAAATCAGATCGATAGCGGAATGTTGGCTTTGGATTAGGATTTCATTTGCTAAGGAAGCGTTGGCTACTTCTTTTTTTCAATGGTTACGGGTACGGAGGCCGGCACAAGCCATGGGGAGAGGCCGAACAAACCCATAAAAGATCCAAACATTGTTCGGGCGCTGGAGTGCACGGCGGAGGCGTATTGATGCACCAAGAGGGATTGAAGCTCCATGGTGGAGATCAGGCTCGTATAATTTTCCGGCCGGTCGGCCAACGGAAAGAGCAGGTTGAAGCAGCGCTTGGGGGCATCTTGGGCCATGAGGCCCATCATATATTGAACGACGGCGGCATCCATATCAAATGCCGGCCACAGGTCATGCAGCACGCCCTCCAGGGTGAAGATCGCCTTGCGAAAGAGCATGAGTTCGGCCGGGAAGACAAAGCCTTCATAAGTAAGCAGTTCCAGCAGCCGAAACACCCGTTTAATGAGGGTCATGCGGACGAACTCGGGGCAGCGCATCCATTGAAGAACCTGGTGGCGAAACCGGTGGCGCTTTATAGGGATTGCCATGGATGTGCATTTGGCCAGGGCTTTGACGGCCCGTCGGATACCGCTCAAGTCCTCTTTGAGGACGGCCTGTATCAACTGGACGGTATGGATTCGGGCCTGTTTGGTCAACCGGCCCGCCAGACTCCAGTCCAATAGACCGATACGGGGCCTTTGCGCATCGGGATCGAAAGCGGCCAATAGATTGCCGGCATGGGGATCGCCATGGAACAGCGCGTGCTCATCTTTCGAGAACAGCGGTCGGCACACGAGGGCTTCGAACAGGATAGCGGCACAACGCCTGCGCTGTTCGGGATCCAGACGGGCGTCGGTGATCTTGGGGCCTTTGACATAGGCCATGGCGGTGATGGTGGCGGAGCCAAAGGGAAAACATTGGGGGATAAGGATCGCGTCCATACCGCTGTAACATTGGGCGGCTTCAGCCAAATAGCTCTGTTCCGCCGCCAAATCGACCTCCCTGGTAAGCATTTCCCGCACATCCTGAAAAACCTCCAGGAATTTAAAATCCTTGAGCGGATAACGATCCCGGTTTGCTTCAAAAAACCCGGCGGTTTCCTCCAGGATGGCCAACTCCTCGTCCAGATGGCTCTGAATGCCGGGCTTGAGAATTTTGAAAACACCGTCAATGGCGGCCCGGCTGCGGGAAGGGCGCCAATGAAAGGGAATGACGGCGCCCACGCTGGCTTCGGATAAAATAGACGGCGTAACATCAAAACGGCTTTTTCGTCCGGTTCGTTCGAGTTCGTCGTGTATTTGCGCCAGAAGGTCGTGAGGCGGTGTGCCGTAGTCACCGTTTTCCAGATGGATGAGCCACTGTTTCACCGCAGGATCGATTTTCGGATGGCGGGCGATGATCTGACCCAGTTTGTGGAGGGTGGGAAATGCCTTGGCCAACGCCAGCAGCCGCTCTTCGGTGCCGGTCCGGGGGCTTTGCTTCAACTGGTCGACCACCAATTCGATAAGCCGCTGACGGTCGATGCGTGAGAGAAAAAACTCAATGCCGTCGCGCACCAGAGGCCGGTAGTCGGCGTAGACATCCGGAACGGCCTTTTGGGGCTGCGTACGCTCGACAATTTGCCGGGCGGCCTCTTTTTTAAAGGCCCGGTCTCCCATGGCATCCGCCATGGCATCCAGTTTTTGATGCAACGCTTCCGGCGATGCGTTTAGGGCAAATTGCTGAACCATACGGTCCGAAAATTGAAAAAATTGAAATAGATTGTTGTCCATCTTCTCAATATGTTTTCGAATTAGACGCAAATTTAATGGTTGTCACACCCTGCCAATCAATACCAAAGATGCCTACTCTAATGCCTTGCCCAATAAATGCAATCACAAATTCGCCTGGGAACCTATTATCGGTATTCCCGTATTAATGTTGAGTAACAAGGGGCCAGAAGTGGCTTCAAAACCTCCCCTCGGGTCCAGATCCTGCGTTGGAGCATGGCGTCCAATCCTCAAAATACTAAATGTATTCCTGCGGTTGGACGCCACGCTCCGCCTTGACTTTGAACCCGATTGTCGAAGATCCCGCCGATGTTGGGCGGGGAAGGTTTTGAAACCACTTCTAATAGATTTTGGGATATGGGTAATTATTTGATTTACGACGCCTTACTTGTTGACTATACAAAACGGACCACTGGAGACAGAATCAATGGAGAGAACCGATGCTCACTTTGCAACAGGCAAGCGCTATCTTGAAGCGATGGGGAATCCGCCGCTTTGAAATCCTACCCCACGAATTCGTACCCGGCAGCCCTGAGCGGGCCCTGGCCCGGACGGTCGTCGAGGACTCCCGCGGCACCCGGTTTGTGTTGGAGCAGTTGGCTTTGGAGGCGTTTGACGGCAAGACCGCGATTGCGGCCCGCATGGACCGGCTTCACTGCAGCGGCCTTTCCGTATCCCCCTATCTCAAGGGTGAGGATGGGTACTGGATCCAGCGCCACAGCGGATTCTGCTGGCAGTTGGCTCCGCTGATCCAGGGGATCGTTCTCGATCGAGACCGCTACTGGAAAGAGGGGTGGCGGGGTGACGCGGTCGGTCACTTTCTGGCGGATCTTGCCGTGGCCGGCAGGCACTGGGAACCTGCAGGCACTCTCTTTTCCCTTCCCGGATATATAGAAGATCTCATCCAACGGATTGGCCGCCACGACCCGCAATACCTGCCAGGCATCGAACCCATTGCCGATTGGCTGCGCCGCCGGTTCTACCCGGTGGCCGAGGATGTGCCGCCCGCCTTTTGCCATGGAGACCCCCACCCGGTCAACACCATATGGGGCAAAGACCGGATCCTTGCCGTCATCGACTGGGAATTTTGCGGGTGGAAACCCTTGCTTTACGATGCCGCGCTGGTGGTGGGCTGCGTCGGTGCCGAGGCGCCCGAAGCCAGGCATGCGGGTTTCATAGCGGCATTCATGGATACGTTGAAAAAGCGGCACGTCTATCGGAAAGAGCAGATGGCCCTGCTCCCCCTTTTCGTACCTGCGGTCCGTTTCGGATGGCTGTCGGAATGGCTGCGTAGAAAAGATGTGCAGATGATCGAATTCGAGCTTTATTACATGAGGCTGCTCATCGCATCACTCGACGGCAATATCTGAAAGTCACCATTCCCCAAAAGGGGCGGCTCTCCTTCGCAGCCTCCGGCCGCGAAGGAGAGCCGCAGACGGCGCGTCGACCATCGTTGAAGGGCTTGCCGCGGGCGACGCACGCATTTCGATCAAAAACAATCAAACGAATACAAGAACAACAATCAAGCCGCCTTTTTCACATCGATATCGGCATAGGCCAGGATGTCCGGAACGATGTCCGTCCACCCCAGGGGCATGATGTGGATGCCTTGCACCATGGGCTTGATTTGCTTTAAGAAACGGCCCAGCATTTCAGCGGCTTTTTTCTTGCGGTCCTGTTTGTCCACCCCGGCGATTTCGTCGATCCAGTTCTGGGGAACCTGGATGCCGGACACGTGATCGTTCATGTAGCGGCCCATCTGGGGGGATTTGAGGACGACAACCCCGACCTGGACGGGGCAGCCGAAGCCCTGGGCCTTTTCAATGAAACGCTCGAATACGGCCGGATTGTAAACCGCCTGGGTTTGGAAAAATTCGGCTCCCGCATCGATCTTCTTTTTCATTTTCAAAAGCTGGAGGTCCAGGGGCTCGAAGTTGGGGTTGACCACGGCGCCAAGGGCCATGTCCGGGGGGTTTTCAATGGCATGACCGGCGATGTCGAAACCGTCGCACAATCCTCTGGCCATGCGGATCAACTGCACCGAGTCCAGATCGAAGACCGGCTTGGCCTCCTTGTGATCACCCAGTTGGATGTGGTCGCCGGTGAGCAGCAATACATTGTCGATGCCGAGGGAGTAGGCCGTCAATAGATCGCTTTGCAGGGCGATGCGGTTGCGGTCCCGGCAGGTCAGCTGATAAACGGGTTCGATACCGCGAGACTTGAGGCCCACGCTGGCGGCCAGTGATCCCAGGCGCATCACCGCCGACTGGTTGTCCGTGACATTTACTGCATTCACATGATGCTGTAGAAAACGCGCTTCCAGGGCACAGGCCGGCTCAATGCTCCGGTCGCGGGATACCGTCCCCTTGATTGGTCCGACTTCACCGGTAATGACAAAGGTTCCGCGAGCAAATAATTCAGTAAGTTTCATAAAATCGTCTCCTGCTGTTTAAATAAAAAATCCGGCGAGGTCAGCGGGCCGGGCCGGACCGTGCATTAAATCAAAAATATCGGTTGCACCGTCATCAATCCTGGTTGCTGACCGTGATTTGTCCGGCCTGTGAAGCGAAGGTCGCCACGTGAGGGCTGACCTTCAGTGTGCGTGGACGGCTCCATTTGGCGTGGTTTTTGGGGGGTTGATAGGGGTTGAGCAACTCCAGCCGTTCGATTTTTTTCAGGCGTTCGTAAATCAGAATCCAGCCGCAGTCGCGCTGGGCGTCCACTTCGCACATCCCATTTTCGGCACCGCCGCAGGGGCCGTTGAGAAGCTGTTTGGCGCACAACGTCATGGGGCACAAGCCGCCGGTAGACTCGATCACACACTCACCGCACAGGGAGCAGTACTCCTTGATATCTTCGGCGGAAACCGTCTCGCCCCCGAAAATCGTGTCGCAGCCGGGGTGCACCATGCCGCCCTCGGTGGCGTCGATCACCGTATGAATGCCCTGGCCGCAACCCAACACCAGGAAACTGTCCGCCCGGGCGGTCTGATCGGCGTAGTCCTCCTGCAGAACCTTGCGGGTGTTGTCCAGTTTGCACAAGGACATTCCCTGCGGGCCGGGAACGGTATAGCCGACGACCTCCACGCCTCTCCGCGTAAGCCGTTCGGCCATTGTGCGGGTTTCTTCCTCGCCACCGGAATGACATTTCCAGGCACAGTTGTTGCAGCCGACGACGAAAACCTTTTCTCCCGGCCGGATAACGCTTACAATTTCATCAATGGGTTTCTGAATGGTTGCGTGCATGTTCTCTCCTTCGCTCACGTGTTACAGACGGCACACGGTGGCGGGAGCCTTCCCGCCACGATTCGTCCAAGGAAACTGCCTATGGCAAACGACGTGCCAACACGTCGGGCTGCCGGAGCCGACGTCGCCCGGGCATCGCATTGACCAAGATATGAGTGGGTTACAAGGCAGGCCATTAAGGCGGCGGTTGGAGGGCGGGCCTTGCGAACGGGTGACGTAACATGGTCGCCTTGTTTAGGTGTTAATTTTGTGAACACTTAATTGTTCATAAGTTGAACAGGTTGACGCACGATGGGCGCTACACATCCTGTGCCGGGGTGCTGAGTTCTTTGCGCTGGTCATGGAAGCATCTGGCCTCTTTTGCGTCATCGGCCAGCAGGGCGTCCACCTTTTTCAGAAGCGCCGTGTTGCTGAAATGGGGTTGGTTGGACAGCGCCTCTTCGAATTCCGGCAGGCGGTAGAGGAAATCGCCGATGCCGGCATCCGTACGAATTCGTACCCGGCAGGTACTGGGAACCTGAAGGCACCCTCTTTTCCCTGCCCGGATACATAGAAGATCTCATCCAGCGGATCGAGCGCCACGATCCGCAATACCTGTCGGCTATCGAGCCTATTGCCGATTACCTGCGCCGCCGGTTCTACCCGGTGGTTGAGGATGTGCCGCCCGCCTTTTGCCATGGAGACCCCCACCCGGTAAACACCATATGGGGCAAAGACCGGATCCTTGCCGTCATCGACCGGGAATTTTGCGGATGGAAACCCTTGCTTTACGATGCCGCGCTGGTGGTGGGCTGCGTCGGTGCCGAGGCGCCCGAAGCCAGGCATGCGGGTTTCATAGCGGCATTCATGGATACGTTGAAAAAGCGGCGCATCTATCGGAAGGAGCTGATGGCCCTGCTCCCCCTTTTCGTACCTGCGGTCCGATTCGGATGGCTGTCGGAATGGCTGCGCAGAAAGGATGTGCAGATGATCGAATTCGAGCTTTTTTACATGCGGCTGCTTATCGCATCACTCGACGGCGATGCCTGAGAGAAAACGCTCCTCCCAAAAGGAGCATGTACGCTAAAATAAGTCTATTTAGCAGTTTTAATCGGCGGGACCAAATCCTTGCGGTTTTATTTGCTTATGGATTCGAGAGCCGCTAGGATCTCTTCGGCCTCTTCGCTTTCAAGCATTATTTCTTTTATTTCAAGATAAGCCTCTTCGCCCCAGAATTCTTCACCGTTCACTCCGATCATATTTGGTAAGAGTTCAGCTATTTTCTTTCCATCATCTCCAAATTCGCCTGATGCAAGCACGTCGATAATTTCCATTCTGCCTTCAGGGATGGTCAGATCGTTTCGATAAAGATCGACGAATTGTTCGCCAATATTTGTGTCTCCTGGCACGGAGGGTTCTATGCTACCCCTGTTGCCGGGGGTGGTTTGGCTATAATTGGTGGGGGCGGCGCCATCCACCGGTGGTGCCACCGGCCTCTCCTGGTGCTCTTCATAGATAGGTTCGATGGCCGTCAGGAGCTCTTCAGCAAGACCGGGGTTTTCGGCCATTATTGCTTTTATTTCAGCTTTAACATCGTTGTTTAAGTTCCACATGTCCCCATCTATGTCCCATATATTTGGAAGGAGCTTGGCGATTTCCTTGCCGGCATCTCCAAACTCACCCGATTCCAACATTTCAATGACTTCAGCCGGGCCTTCCGAGGTCAAATTTATGTATTTAAAAATAAATTGGTCTTCGGGAGTTTTATCGCTGGTCCCTTCACCGGTTTCAGCACCGCTCAACTCACCGGCTAGTTGCTCCAAATCGGTAACCATCCTATCAAGTCTTTCCGCCAACTCTGTGTCTTCGCTGCCGACAGTATCGATTTGACTATTATCGACGGGCGCATCACCACCAATGGATTGGGCCCTGTCGGCCATGCCGTCACCGCTTTGGCCACCGAGCAGTTCGATGGTCTCATCGATGGTGGCCAACAGATCCTCCATTGTCGTCACCAGGGCTTCATCATGGGTGCCGGCGGTATCGTCGCCAACTCCGGCTTGATCCGTTGGATAGTCAGTGTCGGTGCCGTCCATACTGCTTCTGGCCTGCTCGGCCCCAGTGGTGGAATCTGAAGACGATTCACCATTCGCACGGGCCGTGGCGCTGGCACCTGCGCAGATGGAGATGGACAGCGAACCGTCGTCTTCGCGAACTACCGATACCTGTTCCTGGTTTGGAACGCTTTCACTGCTGCTGGAAACACTGTCGATGGCCATGGCGGGCCTCCTTTATTGGACGGGCGTTATAAGAAAGATTCCCACTATGACCACATGCCTATCATTGGATTGGTTACATGCCGGTGACTGTTTGATAAAAAGGACCTTGGATGGGGAAATTGTGTTGACCCATGTATTGAATATTTCCTAAACATACCAAATAGTTTTTAGTGCCGGTGGTAATTGCTAGCGCCATGAGAAACCGGCACAATCGAAGCCTCAAGACCAATCATTTTCAAATGTTCACAAGTTGAACAATTTGGCTCGCGATGGACGCTACACATCCTGTGCCGGGGTGCTGAGTTCTTTGCGCTGGTCATGGAAGCATCTGGCCTCTTTGGCATCATCGGCCAGCAGGGCGTCCACCTTTTTCAGAAGCGCCGTGTTGCTGAAATTGGGTTGGCGGGACAGCGCCTGCTCGAATTCCGGCAGGCGGTAGAGGAAATCGCCGATGCCGGTGTCCGTGACCTGGTGCAGGTTGACCCCGCATTTCATCTCTTCCAGAAAGACGGCGTTGATGGCCTGTTCGAACTGGCCGGTCATGGGCAGGGCCAGGTAGGGCTTTTTCAGGTGCAGGGCTTCGGTGATCAGGGTGAAGCCGGCCGTGGCCATCACCCCTTTGCACTGCGCCAAATCCTTGAGAAATCCATCGATGCTCGCCGGCTTGAAGGTGAGGTTGCCCCGTTGGCCCTCATCTCCCTGTCCGTAGATCACAAAACGCTCTCTGGGAAACTGCCGGAGCCTGTCGACAAAAGACGCGAAACCGCTGGTGAGGTAGACCAGGATGTGATCCCCCTTTTGGGGGCTCAGGTTCATCACCTGGGACCTGAGCAGAGGGGGGAAGAGAAATGTGCGCCGGTTTTTGGGTTCATCAAAATAGAAGGTCGTCACCAGCGAGACATCGGGTTTGGGGATCATGGCCCGGATGATGTGGACGGTGAGTTGTCGATCCTTTTTTAGCTGGGGCGGGTACTGGTAGCGCATGTATCTCAGGCGGTGCTGGTTGTCGATGGTGATCAGCGGCAACGCGTAGTGGTTGGCCAGATAAGCGCACATGGGCTCAAAGTCCGTGATGACGGCGTGAGGCGCAAAGCCTTTGAAAATTTCCTTGCGCAGGCGCTGCAGCTTTTTATGGCCGTCGGGCAGCCGTTGAAGATTGGTCAGCAGGGTCTTCAATGGATCCACGCGGTTGTTCACGCTGGTGATGTGCAGGCCGACGGTTTCGAAAAGATCGAAGTCGGATCCCAGATTCCGCAGGCCGCGGTCATAGGTGACCACCTTGATGTCGTGTCCGGCCTCGGTCAAGTGTTCCAGAACCACCCGGGCGCGGGACGAATGCCCCGAGCCTTCGCCGGAAACGCCATAAACGATTCGCGCCATGAGAACTCCTATGGTTTTTGCATTCCGTCATCCTGCACCAGGATATGCCATTTGGGGCGATTCCACGATTTGCGGAAGGTTGAAAGATCCGCTTCCGCGGCGCGTTTCACCTTTTCACTGCCGTCCAGAAAAAGGACCAGGTCCATCTGCTGGTTCCCGGTTCCGTAGGTTTGATCGAACTGGCGCACAAAGGCGTTGGCCGGCGTCACCAGGTTGCCCATCAGGCGCTCCAGCGGCAGTTTCAGTCCCTTTTTGGTCCTGTCCGGCAAGTAGGCCTTTACGATCAGTTCGGTGCACACCAGACTCTGATCGCTTCCAAAGTCAAATGCGTAGTCGTAGGGTCGGCCAAAATAGCGCATGGCGCGAACCACCGCTGCCGCACGGTCCGTTTTGGAAAGCCGCGGCCGCAGGATGGCCAGTGAATCGCAGGTGGCGGAATGGTGCAGGGAGGTCAGGCAAACCCCCGGCGAGAGGGCTTCGATCACGCGGGGCAGCCGTCCGTCGCCACAGGGAATCTGCATTTCGGCGTAAGCGCCGGGATATCGCTTTGCGATCAAATCGTCGAGGCTTTTGGCTCCGCAAGCCTGCAGCCAGGAGAGGACTTGCGCGTCCCTGGAAAGGGCGGCTCTTTGTTCGGCACTGCCGATAAAAAGTGCGGCGTGGGTCCAGAAACCCGGTATCCCGACATTGGTCAGGTACCACTCGCGGCGTTCCAGAAGGATATCGCCGGGTTCCAGAACTTGTGAGATGCGTCCGATTTGCTCCGGCCGGATCAGATAGGTGTGCGGTCGCCACACCTTGGTGTGTCCCATCCACTCGGCCACCTCTTTTTGAAGGGGGAACCAGGCGTTGTGACCGGCGCGATTCAAAATGGCCAGCCCGTTTTTCAACGTCATCAGGGGGCCCGGGCCCTTTCCGGCGTCAAGGATGAGGCGGCTGTCTTGCTCGGCCCACTGCGCCAGTTGAGGATCCCGGGGCGCCTTGTATACCTTTGCCACGGCCTCAAGTGCGGTATAGCGGCCCGCTTTGGCCACGTTGAGGTACTGGTATTTGAAATGGCCGTACACACCTTCGGGAAGCCCCAATGGGGCGTCCGCCTCGTTCAAGATGGTATCCATGACCGGGTTCTGCTCCAAAACGGCAATGACCTCCAGGGCCACACGGTACTGGGTCAGAAAGACACCCCGGGCCAGATGAAAGGTGCGGATGCGTTTGGGTTTGTCTTTGATCCGATAAAATTGGCCGCACTTGGCCGCGAGGGCATCCAGCGCCAGGTAGTTGTCCAGCAGGGCGTACCAGATGGCGCGTATCTCTGTGCGAACGTCCGGACGCAGCAGCGTGGCATCCTGTGCGGGCCTGGGACCAAAGAGGTCCGTGCGTCGTTCGATCTGATCCGTCAGCTGAATCAGGTTGCGGCGCAGCCGTTTGAAAGCCGTCAAATCCTCATCCTGGGCAGATGCATTTGAAGCAGAGGCCGCAACCTGTTCCTGTGCGGCGTCGGCGGCTGAGCCGAACCAGAGCATGAAGCAAATGGTGATCGGGATAAGGGCGGTTCGAGAGTGTGTGGATCCTTGAATTCGCATTCCGTCATTGGCCTTTTCTTTGGTTTCGCGTGTCCGGTCTGGGTCTATAAATTCCGCACGGGCATAATTATTAAGTGATGGTGGCAATGCCGTGTGATCCAAAGGATGGTCTATGGGACCAGAATTATGATCAAAATGCAAGTTCAAAGCGACGGGCCGTCTCTAATTGATGGGGATGAATCGTCCGAGTTCAAGAAAGCTCACCACCTGCCGTTGAATCATCGGGGTGAGCAAAATGGTGGTGTGATTGCACTGGGCAACCAGAAAGTCGGTCATCTCCGCGAGTTTCGCTCCCTCGACGGTCACCTTGCCGTCATCTTTTCCGGGAAGCATGTTGGAAAAATACGGATTCCAGCTTGTGCTGCCGATGATGATGCCGATTTCGGCCGAAACGGGGTTGAGTTGTGCCAGCAGGGTCTGGTCGCCCGTTCGCAGCTGGGAGGCGCCGGGGCCGGCCAGTCGGGACAAACGCGGGAACGAGGCCACGGCCCAATCGATCAATTCGCTTCCCTGGTTGGGCGGTGCCAGCATGACGATGCGGCTGCCCTCCGGCAGTTGGTGGTCCTGCAGATATCGGCGCACCACAATGCCCCCCATGGAATGGGTGACGAAATGGATCCGCTCGTATCCCAGCCGTCTGCAGGTGGAGACCGCCTTGGCTGTGTCGTCCAGTGCGATGTCGGTGATGGACTTGCGCGTCGAGGCATAGTCGAGATTGAGGACCGCATAGCCGCTCTGCTTCAGTGCCCGCTCGATGAACTCCATGGAGAGGGAACTGCGGCACAACCCATGCAGCAGGATGACGCACGCTTTGCGTCCCTGAGGCGGTTGCATTTCGCTATGGCCGTGCAATGACGATGCACAAGAGAATATCGCAAAAGAGATGATGATCCCACACGTGCAAATACGGACCGATTTCAGCCAACGGTTTGTCATCTTCTTGCGGAGCCTGAACAGGGGGCGGTTGAACAGCGCATAGGCCAGCAGGCCTCCGATGACACCGCCCGCATGGCTTGCGGCAATCGGTTGGCCGCACATGCCCATGTGAAGAAATTCAAAGACCACGTGCCCGGACCAGAGTTCGTGGGCGCTTTTAAGTACAACGATGGCCAGCGAGACGCAGCCCCAGCTGCGTTGGGTTCTGGTGCGAAGCATCTCCACGGCGGAGACGGCCATCAGTCCGTGGGCAATGCCTGAAAGCCCGGCGAGTCCTTGCTGTGAAACGGCGGGGTCCATCGCCAATGAAAGCAAAAGGGTTCCGCAAGCGGCCCCGAGGATATAAAAGAGTTTTGCGGTTCCGCGTTTTTCTTCCAGGCAGGAATAAAGCAGCAAAAAACCTCCTG
>JASFGJ010000052.1:0-12146 GCA_050123815.1 Desulfobacteraceae bacterium | reverse complement strand
AACCGATTAAATTATAATCCGGGTCCGGATTTTTACTCCCCCTCCCTTGAGGGAGAGGCTTAGGTTAATGTGCTGTATACGCACCGCCGGCCATGGGTGGCACCGGCAAGAATTGCCGGTGGCCGAAGGCCGGGAGGTCTTAACTGATATCAAACCGGTTATGCATTGCCCCTCTTGTTGCTGCGCAACGCCGGCAACAAGTTGCCTGGGCCACCCGCCGGAAGAATCGCATCTTGCCGCGATTGTCCCCTTCAAACATGCATCAGCTCCGCAATTATAATTGGCCTGGAAACGTACGTGAACTGCAAAATGTCATTGAGCGTGCCGTGATTACTTTATAAGGCGGCACATTGGAGTTTATCCTGCCCCGGGAGGATGATCACAACGGTTCAAAACGGGATAAGGACATCGGCGCGTTGGTGGATGTAACTATAGCGGTTGTCGCCGATGCCGAGATAAGACGACGTGAACGTCAAAACACTCTTCTCGCCTTGGAAAGGTGTGGCTGGAAGATATATGGAACCGGTGGTGCGGCTCAGCTTCTGGGTATTAAACCCACCACGCTCTCTTTCAGCATAAAAAAGTGGGATCTCAAAAGCCAACGGAAATGAAGGTGCATTTTTCTACAATTATGGTGCACTCTTTCGCAACCTGCTCGATTGATTGAGCGCCAGAGTTCCTTAAGATAAATATAAGATACTGTAATAAAATGATATCTTAACGATGGTCATAGATGCTTGACTTTAGGTACAGCTGTTGCATAAAAAACAGTACAAGACCTTAGGCTCCATCGTTCCACATCTCGTAGAAATCCCGCGCATCGCAATCTGATAAAGATATGATGGGTACCCCATAATCACTTCGACACATCATCGATGACGCTCCAATACTGTCGTCTTTTTTTGAATCGGAAAGGAGCAGACCATGACGATTGACAGAGCCCATCGGGTTTTAATTCTTCTTGGTTCGGTTTTCGGCGCACTTGTGATGGTAAGCTGCGGCCAGGACGGCGGCAGTAATGACCCACCAACCGGCGACACCCGATCTTCCATCACCCAATACCAGTTCACCTGGACGTTCGACCGCGATTATCGCTGCGGTCAGTTCGTCAATGGAGACTTTTGGGTGGTCGGCCCGGTCACCATCACGGCCATTTCGCCCGGCTGGGATGGAGAGAAAAACGGATCCATGATCGATCCGCTGCCGCAAAACCTGCAAGGCTATGATTCACGCGCCAGCTACTACGATGCCGGGTTGACGGCCGACCGACCGGCCGACATGCCGCTGACCCTCCAACCGGGCAGCAGCCTGGTGTCAACCCTGGGCCTGGAATCCTCCCACGCCACCTATGGTCGTTCCTTTCTACGCTCAGCCGCCGTCCTGACCGTGTTGGACACTGAACCGCCGGACGACGCCTTCCGGCCGCCCTATGCTTTCGGCTCAAAACCACTGTTTCGTTTCTCGGATGTGGATATCAGCGCACTGCCCATCTTGACGGGAACGGCGGCCACGCCCGATACCAGCGCTTATATGGGCAATTTTCAGCGCGTATGGCTCGACCACATGGAAGAGGTGGCCAACCAGGATATTCATCCCGTCGAAAACATGGAGACCTATTCCCTCGACTGCCATGGCGATACCACCTATCACGATGAAGGTACGGTGACCGTTACCAATAGCGCAACTCAGGTCCAGGGGGCGGGCACCAACTTTACTGCCGCGGATAGGGATCGCTACTTTGGTGTGGTGGGCACGTCTGCCCTGAACGATCCTCAGGAGGACTGGAACACGCCGGACGGCAGCGCCTATCGGATCACCGCCGTCGATGTCCCGAATCAGACCTTGACCCTTGCGTAAACCTACCGCGGTACCAGCCAGACAGGAATGTCCTACAAAATCGGCACATCGGCCAACACCCAGGGATGGCTCTGTTACGGCCACGGTTATTCGCCGGGCACCTATCGCAAGGACTATATCGAATATGAAGCGCGTCACCGGGGGTTGCCCGAATGGGGCATCATCCATGCCCGCAATGCCGCCAGCGACGGCCTGGACTGGGACAATGCCTCCTATCGGCGCTGCTGTACGGCTGTTTCCTGGGCCGGATATCTACTGGCCGCCTGGATCATGGAAGATCCCTTTTCAGCCAAGACGTTGTGGAATTACGACCCCCTCTTTGACTATATGGACCGCTATATGCGCATTGAGTTGGATGGCGTCGACGATGAGGGCAACGCGTTCAGCACCGGTTTGAGACAGGATTCAATCTTTGCCGAACAGATGTGGGATACGTATCGCGATGATTTTGGCTGCACTTATGAAAGCCTGGATCCTGTATCCCATACGCGACGATACAATTGCAATTAGAAGTGGTTTCAAAAGCTTCCCCCGCTAAAGATCAGCGGGACAGGCCTGCCCAAGAACGGCGGGATCTTCGACAATCGGGCCCAAGATCCCCCGCCAAAGATCAGCGGGATAAGAAGGCAGGGAAAAACCGTTTAACCGCCCCGCCAGAAACCGGCGGGATAAAGATCCATACATCGGGTATTTCGAGCATTAAACGTTTTTCCCCAACGCAGAGGTTGGGTTCGAGGGGAGGTTTTGAAACCACTTTCAACCGTCCAAGTTGTCTTTATGCAAGACCTTGGGCATCTCAGGCCAACAGCGGCCCTTCGTCAGCTGCACCAGCTGAACAATGGAGTGCCCCAGGTTCTCCAGGGCTTTGAGCAGCCACTGATTCTCATAAAACCCAAGACGCACCTCTTCCATGGACTGCATGCTGTGGCCTGTGTGATAGACAAACGCTTGCGGCGGAAGGATAAATCCATAAAGATTCAAAATCAGCATGATCTCCTTGGCCACGTTATCCTGCCCCAATTCGCTGCCCGCGACCACGATTCCCCCGACTTTGCCCTGGAGCGGGTTGGACGTCTTCAAGGTACCCCGGGCAATTTGATCCAACAAATCGAAGCACTCATCCAGAGATTTATTGGCCCGCTGTCTGTCAATGGCCGGCGCCTTGAAACTGACCCACCGTTCGAAAAATCGCTTCAGAACATTGGACATGCCAAACATGTAGGTCGGGCTGGCAAAAATGACGCCATCGGCTTCGATGATTTTTTTTGCAATTGCCGTGAAGTCATCGTCATAGCAATCGCACAGGAAATGACAACGGGTCTCCATGTCTGAAAAGCACCCCTTGCAGGGGTGGATGTTCATACGCCCCAAGTGGATCATTTCGGTAACACAGTCCTCGGAAAACTTCCCGGCGGTCTCCAGAACACTTTGGAGCATAACGGTGGAGAGCGAATCGTACATGGCGTGAGGCTCGCCAGCCCTGGGCGAGCTGCCGATTCCCAATAGTTTTATCATAAGTGGTTCCTCTGTAGCTCTAACGGCAAACTATTTTTCCAACTCTTCCTTTACAGCAAATCCTATCCTTTCTAACGTAACCGGCTTTTTAATATATTGACCTGCACCTAATTTTTGTGCTTTCAGCACCTCATCTGTTTTAGAGAATCCGCTGATGATGACGGCTTTTTGATCCGGATGAATTCCTGTTGTGCATCAGCCATAGCATGCGTCAGCAGCATAACATCGTGCTGAGCATTCTCAATGGAACGCTTTCTCCGCTCCAGGCCGGAATAGAGGATAATTGCCAGGGCCGGCAGTATCGCCAGCAGTACCAACATATATAGATTTCTGCTTATTGAATGCCTTCTAAATAATTTCATAAGATGAGCTTTACACAGCAACCTTCCATTTTCAAGAGTGGAGGGTATGTTAACATGCTTTGATCGATGACATTATCACTCGAATGATACAAGGTTCCTGAAATATTCCGATGATCAAATTGTATGTCAAGGGAGCTGTTGGCAACAACTCCAAAAAAAATCAAGTCTGAATATCTGAGTACCGATATTAGAACAGATGCTTTCCGGCAGATCGATTGCGCTGGCCGAAAAGCGAAATCGGACGCACAAATCAAGAACATGATGTTTCGTCGAGTTGTCAATAACCAAATTCAGTCAGGATATCAGTATGTTGAAAGTCATGCAGAGAGTGAATGCGCGAATTTTGCTGCCCGTTGTATCGGCCACAGTCATTTTTTCGGTTTTATTGTTTTTAGTTGCCGGTACCACAATCAACAAGATGGTCGAGCGTAATTTGGACCGCCTTGCCAAATCTAAAATTTCCGATATTTCCATCAGCCAAAAACGAATTGCAAACAAGATGCTTGGTCAGGCAGCCTTGTTCAGCCGGGCCAAAGCCGTGCAGGATGCCTATGCCACCGCCTATCAAGGCGACATAAAAAAGGCCGACGATCCGCAGATGGAAGCCGCTCGTGGAGAGCTGCGGAGCTACTTCGCATCAATCAGTAAAGGGTATAAAGCGGTCTCCGGCGGACGTGCGTTTCGCGCCCATTTTCATGTCCCTCCTGCCAGAAGCCTCCTGCGTCTGTGGAAGACGAAGCAACACAAAAGTGACGATCTGAGTTCCTTTAGAAATACAGTGGCCACCATCAGCAGAGGAAGTCATGATCCCATCACGGGAATTGAAATTGGTCGCGGCGGTTTTGCCATCCGCGGCATCGCACCGGTCATTGCCGATAACGGCAAATACCTTGGCTCCGTCGAGGTGCTGTCATCTTACGATCCTTTGGTGAAATACAGTATAAGCAATGAGAACGAATATATTGCCGTCTACATGAACAAGGAATTTTTGCCCATCGCGACCAAGCTTCAAAACGCGATTAAAAATCCGCTGGTTGGAAACCAGTTCGTTTTTGTGTCGTCCACTGATCCTGCCGTTACAGAACCGATACTGACCGCTGCGCTGCTCGACCAAGGCAAGTCAGGCCTTGTCAAATCCAAAGCAGACAACTATTCAATTGCGGTTTTTCCCATTAAAGATTTCAGTGATAAGCAGATCGGTGTCATGGCTTTTGTTTACGATGCATCGGAGATGTACGCCACGTTGGCGAAAATTCAGTGGGGGATCATTGTGCTTTGCGTCGGTTTGCTGACATGCATCATCCTTCCGCTGTTTTTCAGCGCTCGCTCGGTAACCGGCCCGATTAACCGTACGGTATTGATGCTGCGGGATATCGCCGAAGGTGAAGGAGACCTCACAAAGCGTCTAAAGATTATCAAAAAAGATGAAATTGGCGAGCTTGCCAGCTGGTTCAACACCTTTCTTGATAAATTGCAGAAAATGATCCAACAAATGGCGGAAAATTCAACTACTGTTGACCAGGCATCAAATGAATTTGCTGAAATTTCCGCCCAGTTGTCCGACAGGGCCGGTGACACCTCTCAGCGTGCAGACAATGTATCGGCATCAGCCGAGGAAATGAGCGCCAATCTGAACAATGTGGCGGCCGCCATGGAAGAATCTTCCACGAACGCCTCCTTGGTGGCTACGGCCGCCGAGGAAATGACGGCAACCATTGACGAAATCTCTCAAAATGCTGAAAAGGCCAGGTCAATTTCCGATCAGGCCGTCCACGAAGCCGGGCAGGCCTCCAGCCAGATGGATGAACTGGGCCATGCGGCCATGGGCATCGGTAAAGTCGTGGAAACGATCACCGAGATATCCGAGCAGGTCAACCTGCTGGCGCTCAATGCCACCATCGAAGCCGCCCGGGCTGGAGAAGCAGGCAAAGGATTCGCCGTGGTAGCAAACGAGATCAAGGAACTGGCCAAGCAGACATCGGAGGCAACTCTGGAGATCAAGGGAAAAATCGAAAACATTCAGGGCAGCACCGACGGCACGATCCAAATCATCGACGAAATCTCGAAGGTCATTAAACAATCAAACGACATTGTCAGTTCGATTGCCACTGCAGTGGAAGAGCAGTCCGCTGCAACCAAGGAGATCGCCAGCAGCATCGCCCAGGCATCAGAAGGCATCCAGGAAGTCAACCAAAACGTCAACCAGAGTTCCACGGTGGCTTCCGAAATTACCAACGACATCGCCATGGTCAATCAAAGCTCCTCTGAAATCGCCAACAGCAGCGACCAGATGAAAACCAGGGCCGACGACCTCAAAGAGATGGCTGAGGAACTGAGTGCCATCGTGGGCAGTTTCAAGGTGTAATCAATGCCGTTCACACGGCTTTTGGGCTCAATGAAATCTGAAAAAATAGGGATTGTGGTCATGAAAAAGACAAAAGTATTGGTTATCGCTTTGGCTCTGGCATTTATTTCACTTGGGTTGATTCAATCTTCTTTGGCGGAATCAACAGTTTATATAGGTGTTCTGGCCAAGCGCGGTGCTGGAAAAGCTTTTCAGCAATGGGGCCCCACTGCTGAATATTTATCGAAGCGACTTAAAAAAGATATTAAAATCCTTCCGCTTAAGTTTACTGAGATTGAACCTGCACTAAAAAGCAATAAAATTGATTTTCTGCTGGCCAATTCTGCTTTCTACGCCCGATTGGAGGAAAAATATGGACTGAAGGCGATATTGACCATGGCCAACCGCAGAGGCATTGTTGCCTTAGATGAGTTCGGAGGTGTCATTTTTGCTCGTAGAAATGGTAACATCAAAGAACTAAAGGACATTAAGGGCAAGAAGTTCATGTGCGTTAAATACAGCTCCTTCGGCGGGGCTCATATGGCCTGGCGGTTGCTTTTGGAAAGCGGCATCGATCCGAAAAAGGACTGTGCGGCATTCCTGGAAGGCAAAACCCACGACAATGTTGTCATGGCGGTGAAGAAAGGTTTGGTGGACGTTGGTACCGTTCGATCAGATACCCTTGAACGGATGGCCGATGAAGGTAAAATCAGCATGGGGGATTTTACCATAATCAATCAAACCAATGATGGGTTCCCGTTTGTTCACAGTACAAGGTTATATCCGGAATGGCCGTTTGCGGCATGTGCCAAAGCAACTCCGGAACTTCGGAAAAAAGTTGCAAAAGCGCTGTACCTGATTAAAGGGGACCATCCGGCGATGGTTGCCTCTAAGGTGTTCAGTTGGACTCGACCGGCCAAATATTCAGAAGTTAAAGCCTGCCTGAGAATTATCGGCGAATTGTAGTCGACTTGCTTTTGAATTCACGTTGGGTTAATTGTTTGATGGTTCATCTTTTTTAAGAGAAAATGAGAACGGATCAAATGTCGAATTCCAGGGATTGTTACCATTTCAATTCAGCCATCGTAAGAAAACCTTCACGATCCGTCGTCCATGGCTTGAGCGCCAACGATCGCGGCGCCCCCGACTATGAGGGTGTAAACGCGGAGCACAACAGCTACATAGCCGCCCTCGAATCGGCAGCAGTGGCGGTGACGGTGCTGCCCGCACTTGAATCCTATCCCGATTCGATGTTCGTGGAGGACCCCGCCCTGGTATTCACCGAAGGGGCGATACTACTGCGACCGGGAGCCCCCTCGCGGCTGGGTGAAGCGGATGAGATCGCTTCCACCTTGAACGGTTTTTTCGGCAGTGTGCTGAGGTTGCCCCAGCCGGGCCACGTGGATGGCGGCGATGTATTGGCAACACCGGAAGCGGTGATGATCGGCCTTTCCGCCAGGACCGATCCGGCGGGAGCCGAGGCGCTGGTCGAATGCCTCAACGTTTTTGGATACAAGGGCAGGATCGTAGATACGCCGAAAGGTGTGTTGCATTTCAAAACCGAATGCTCGCTGTTGGATGAGCAGACGGTCTTGGTCACCCGCCGGATGGCCCGGGCGGGAATTTTTGACGGGTATCGGAAGATTCTGGTGCCGGATGGCGAAGAGCCGGCCGCAAACGCGGTGCGGATCAATGGATCGGTCCTGGTCAGTTCGCAATATCGACGCACCATTGAAATCGTGTCCAAGGCCGGCTATGCGGTTTTGCCTGTCAAGACCACGGAAATAGAAAAAATCGATGCCGGTCTGTCGTGCATGTCCCTGCGTTGGTTCCGGTCATCATCGATCACTTGATGGGAATGGCTTTAAAAAAGGGTAACCTCCATTTCATGCGTTCGAGAGCATTAGTGATATTACTGCACTTCATGGACACCGATGTCGGGAGAACCGCCAACGGGGTTTAAATAATGATCTGAGCTTAAATCTAAAAAGAGGCCCTTATCTATGGCCGGGGAAGAAGCTGTCAATGTAAAATCATAATTTGTTATGTCTGTAAAAAGAGGATCACCAACGAGTGAGTTAGACTCCTGTCCCGTGGCTGAGACGGTGTCGGTGCCGCTGCCAAACATGCCTGTCTGTTCCTGATTATAGAGATTGTAATCGGCACTGGTCACCGTGCCCTGAAAGTATGCCATCTGCCCCGATTCTGTAAAGTAAACAATGTTGTTGTAAAATTCTTCGGCGCCATGACCGCCGGTCAGGCAGGTAACAGGGCCGTAGAAAACATTGTTGTAAACGGCCGCATTCGAGTCGCGAATCTGGCCACGGATAATGATATTGTAATGATATTTGATATCTTCCGAGACGCCGGTCATGACAAAATATTGTGACCGAGAACCGAAGTTGTGTGAGATGTCGACCTCCTCTGCAGCCTGACCTTCTCCCGAAGTTCCGGTTGAGTATGTGTCCACAATGATGCAGAACTTATTGCCTGTGTAGGAGCGATCGATATAATTATGCTGCACAATGGTCCTGTGGGTCTGGTAAGCCTGGATGCCGTCACCGCTGGAGACCGCTTCTGTCTGATTTTCAAACCAAAGAAGATTGATCCGTTCAATCCGGTTGTTCGAGATGGTAGTTGTGCCTGAGATGAGTTTGCAGAATATACCTTCCTGCGCGATATCATGAATGGTATTCCACTTGTGGGTGGAATTCTCGGCATCCTCGAAGTCCCCGCTCACATCGGTGATGCCATTTGTGAGGTGGTGCATTTCACAGTGTAAGACCTGCAGTGTCCCGGTATGACCTGATGCATAAATAGCCGCGCCCCAGTTGGCATAAAGCGAGCCCGGGTCGCTTAAGGAGGGCTCCGATGTAGTAAAAGAAAGGTCCCGAACAATTGGATTATGAGAATTATTATAAATCCTGAAAACGATTCCCGCCGTTTCAAGAAGAGGTTTTGTCCCAGTCCCATAGCTTGCCGCTATAAAGGAGCTGATGCCGTTAATATAATTTGTACCGGTGGTGATGGTTGATCCTCTTTTAAAAAGCAGGGTCGTATTGTCTGCTGTCACGGTCGGAATGGTATTAAAAGGAGATGTCCGTGTCCCAGCCCCATTGACTGCCGCATCTCCGTCAATAATTTACCATTAATAAACAGGTATAAGTTCTTCTCCAAAACAGAATAATACAGCCTGAAAATAATTTCAGGATAATTTGTCATCATTATCGAAAAATCTGCGATACGTATATTCCAACCATCTGAAATCTTGAACGGCCGGACAGCCAAATTAGTGCCCATCCATTTATTCCCTCTCCCTTTAGGGAGAGGGGCAGGGTGAGGGTGTAAGGCTTTAAAATCATCCACCCTCACCCAGCCTCTCCCCCTAAAGGGGAAGAGGAGAACGGTATTTATGGATGAGCACTAGTTAGGGGTAAATGAACGCGAAACATAGTTTTTATGCTGTTATATCCATATGTCGTCATCTGCTGTCATTTCGCCACCAGCATCGCCAGTATTAATTGTGCCTGCCGGCTCGACAAGCATTGCTTTGCATTCCTTATCGGCAATCGGTTTATGCTCTGCGCCCTTTGGTACGACAAACATTTCACCAGCTTTGAGTTCTACTGAACCATCTCTGAAGGCAATAGACATTTCGCCATCGAGGACAATGAAGACCTCGTCTGTATCATCGTGGCAGTGCCATACGAATTCGCCCTGAAATCTTACGACCTTAAAATGGTAGTCATTCATTTGGGCGATTATTTTAGGCGCCCAATGTTCGGAAAATTTGGATAATTTCTCATGTAAATTGATTGATTTTAATTCCATCATCTTTCACCGATTATAGTGCTCTTTTTTATATTAGTGTCTGATGAAATCGTAAAAAGTCAGATTTTCACCATAAACATGAAGGGACAAAAAATATATAATAATTAACTGTTGAAAACATAGATATGAAGATGGACCCCGCAATCAATGTTTTGTAATCAAGTTTCATTATGTTTTTGCGGAATCAGCCCAACAACCAAAGTTTATATAATTTTATCGGTCTTGCTTTTTAAAGTTTCTATTAATAAATTAATATCAGGTAACCATCTCGGAACTAAGTCAATATATTGTTCATAAGAGTGCCCAAATTTGTCTTTCAATGTTGGTTCTTCATAAAAAACCACAAATGAATTAAATAGAATCCACACAAAAAAAGAATAAATGATTAAAACAGTCGATTCAAATAGTAGTATTTCACCAAATAGAACAAATAAAACCCCAACGTACATCGGATTCCTTGTCAAACGATAAAGTCCTTTAACCACAAGATTTTTAGGTGGGTCAATTGGGGCCGGTGTGCCTTTTCCAGAATATATAAAATCCCATAAGCACCATAAGATAATAGCCGCTCCTATTGAAATTGGAATTAAACCTATGAATCTAAAAACATTGATATCTGGAAAGAAAAGTTCAATATTTAATGACAGTAAATAATATGGGGCATAAACCATCACAGCACCAGGCAATACAATGATGAAGATAATTGATTTGATCGTAGTCATAATACCTTCTTAGGACTCCTCATAGCGCACTTTCGACACCTTTTTTAGTGCGAATTTGGATATTTTTCATTGGTCATTATGGTACCGTGAAGATATCAGGGGTTAGGCCAAGTGCTTCTAAAAATTCTAGCTGCACCGGCCTTAACGGTCGTGCCAGTTGCCTTTTACTCCCCAATCTCAGCACAGGTATTTCAAGAAACTTGGTAGTCAACATAAAAGAAGTTGGTCGTTTCGTTGGTCGCTTTTTCCAGCCAGTTATCGTCTTACCGCTATGCTCAATGTATTGGCGCATACTGCGTTCAATCAGGCGCCAGATAAGCAACGATATGACCATCACCAATCCTAGTACTTCTATACGATGCGGCCTTTTTAAGAAGATGCTGTTGACTATCAACGGGTCTTTTAAAAAACCAAAATTGTGCTCGATACCGCTTTGGTCTTTGTACAGCTGCAAAAGCTCTTTGGCTGTCCATTGTTCATCGATATTGCACAACAATACAAAACAGCCGGCTTCAAGACGCATAGGAGCCACAGCGGTATCATCTTGTGTTATCTTTATCGCCAACTGGTACTCATAGCCGGTCGGTGTGCGCGGTTTATCCTTTGCTGGGCGGCCCCGAGGATATTTGGCAACTTTTTCGATTTCACACTGCAACTGGTGGAAACTGCCTGAGGCCGCCGCTGAGAGCTTTTCAACTGCCCTTTCGGCATCCGCTTGGCAATAATACTCTTTCGCGTTCACTTGTTTGCACACAGACTCAAGCTCTTTGCGCTTTTTGGTTAAAATCCGATCGATGCGTTTGTGGCGTCGTTTGTCATGGGCACTGGAATGAATCACCACTGCGCGATAGGGGCGCTGGTATAATTCGACCGTGGTTTCATAGCCTCGATAATGCGCCGCCTTTCGCTTTGTCGTTTCCGGTGTTTGGTTTAGCGTACCGATCTCAATCCAGTCATCAGCACCGACGGCCTGTGCGATCGCCCGGGAACATTCCTTATAAGTTGCCGGTAAGCGTGTTAAAAATTGGATCTTTTTCTCATTGGCGCGCTTAAGATTGTCTGGTGTTACAAATGCCGAATCGGCCACATAGACAAAAGCGCCGGGGCCAAGGCCGTGGCGGGCCATGTGTTTGGAAATATTGCCCAACAGCTCGTTGTTTAAGGTTTTGTCCGAGGCATTGCCATCCTCACAGGTGCCAATGATCGGAATGTTGCGATCCACACACAGCAAAGATATGAGAAACTGTTTAAGGTCCGGACGCTTGTCTTTGCTGTGGCCGTATGTGATATCAAGCGACGGATCGCTATAGTCGTAGTCGCCATAAACACTGACCGAGGTGGTATCGAAGTGAGCCCTTCGGGTGTCAATATTAAAGACTGTGACCGCATTCTGTGCAATGGCGGAGAACACTTTTTGGGTACCGGTCTCATAGATTTTGTCCAGCACCCGTGCCAAGTTGTAATCGCTGAATCGACTGGGTTCAATATCGCTTCCGATCAAAAGTTCAATGTCTT
>JASFGJ010000051.1:0-12233 GCA_050123815.1 Desulfobacteraceae bacterium | reverse complement strand
GAGATACCGAAAACCTAGATTTTATCCTTGGCTATTTCGGCGAACATCGAATCCGGAAAGTCGGTAGTGAGTTGCTTATAGGCTTTCTGGCCCTTGTCGGACTGCCCCATGGACTCGTAAAGCCGACCCAGATGAAAAAGGGCTGAATCCTTGAGCACCGGACTTGTACTGTTCACTATTTTTTCATAGTACTTGATCGCGGATGCAAAATCGCCTTTCTGGGAATAGGCCGCACCCAATCCGTTGCAGATGAAATTGGCAATAGAGATGTCCGAGCCGAAATCTTTCAATGCCGATGTGTAGATTTCCACGGCTTCATCCCGCGCCTGCGCAGCCATACTGAGATTTGCGTACATGATCCGACCAAGTTTACCGGCGGGCTGACCGCCATATTCGCTGGTCAGGCGCTCCAGGTCGGACTGGGCTGCCGCTAATGCAGCTGCAGGTTCCTTCTCACCGCCGGCATTCTGGTATTTCGCCATGGCCTGACCGTATAACATTATCGCGGCATCAGACTGTTTTTGCTGATAATATCCATAGGCCGCAACCAAAACCAGCAACCCCAGAAACAGACCGCTGCCAACCAGCAATTGCCTGGTGTGCGCTCTGGCCCAACTGATCAGTTTTCCGGTTGTGGTAATAAACTCATCTGGTTCTTTTAACAGTTGTTTCCGAGTGACCCGTTTCTTGGCCATTACGCCTCCACTAGTTTGCGAATTTTTTTCCAATCAGACGCCGCTATTGTCGCTCCCATTTCTTTGCAGACAGCATAACCGCAGTGGGAGCCCAGCATTCCGCACCGGGCGACAGGCAGCTGACGAACCAATCCATAGAGAAAACCGGCAGCCCAGAGATCCCCGGCACCGGTGGTATCAACAACCTGGCCGTCACCGACCGGATCGATGGCGATATGATGGCCGTTGAGCGCTATCACACTGCCCCGGGCGCCAAGTTTCAGCACACCGATGTCCACATGCGCGGCCAAGGCATCCAAAGCGCGCCGCTCATCGTTCATTCCGGTAAAGGCCTGAATTTCATCCTCGTTGGCAATCAGGATATCGACATAGCGTTGAATTAAATCGGGCAAGATGTCCGAAGCCTCTTCAACGACATTGAAGCTGGCCAAATCGAGCGAAATGCGCGCGCCTGATTTCCTGGCGGCCTCCAACACGCGCATCATCAGGTCGCGGTTGAACAGCAGGTATCCCTCAATATGGACCACGGCTGCGCCCTCAAAACAGGACGCGCTGATTTCCTCCGGTTGGATTTCAGAGGCAGCGCCCAGATAGGTCAACATGGATCGCTGCGCATCCGGTGTGATAATCGACAGAACACGACCCGTCGGCGCATCCGACATGAGCAGATGAGGCTCGACCTGCTGATGGCGCAACGAATCGCTGAACATTTGCCCCATGTCATCGTTGCCGCACTTGCCGACAAAACGCGCCGGACCTCCCAACTGGCCAATGCCGACCACCGTATTGCACGCCGATCCGCCGGGAACAATCCGAGGCGGGTCGGAGGCCTTGGCAACCGTCGAATCGATATGCGATTGTTCGACATAGGTCATGCCGCCTTTTATCGCTCCCGACGCCTCGACAAAAGCGTCATTTTCACGTGCCAGGATGTCCACCAGCGCCGAACCGACCCCCACTACCATCTGTTTTTGCGAATCAATACCTTTGTATGTCGTCATTGAGCTACCAAACCAGTGATTTGAAAATCCATCCGCTGTCGCCATCGGCATGCTGAACTTCCAACCACGCGCTTTTTCTTGTCAGAACCTTGAAAGGCGTTCCCTTTTCAGCGTCAAAAACAATCGCATTTTCGGTGCCCGGACCGGATCGCAGATTGGCGCGCCGAACGCGTACGATTACGGTGGCCGTCGTATCGAGAAGCGATTTGTGAATCCATCCCTGGTGGCCGTCAATATCCTTGAACCGATACCAGGGATCCTTTTTTTCAATCACCAACAGGGGATAATAGCGTTCAACCTGCCACAACACCTCACTTTTCGTGTCTGGACCGGACCGGATGTTGGCCACTTCGGAAGCAACCGCCATGCGTTGCGATTGCGCTGCAGCGTCGGCCGCAAGCAACAGACTAATAAACAACAGCAAGTATCGGGTAACGTACATAATCATCCATCCTCACCTTTGATTACGGGTGCCACCTGTATTTTCTGCGCCAATCCATGTCCGATCACCAGGCGCTTATAGTCAAGGCCGATGACAAGTTGGCCCGGCATCATGTTGGTAATAACTTCGACCTCATCATCAATACGCAGCCCCATGGCAAGCAGGCGCAACCGGGATTTCGCTCCGCCGACGAATCCTTTGATAAGCAGACGCTCACCCCCTTTTGCGGCATCCAGCGTATAGAGAAGTTCACGTTTGTCGAGACACTGACGGCAAAGTCCGTACAATTCCATTTTATGCTGAAGCAGATGAAATCCCTTTGCGGCAGCGATTTTTAGCTGTAACTGCTCCAGATGGGAATCTTCGAACTCGATGATCTTTCGGCACTTGGTGCAGATCATGTGGTCGTGATGCTGCCCCAGATGCCGATGTTCATATCTGGACTCGCCATTGTTGAATCGATTCTTCTGTGCAAAACCGTAGCGGCACATCAAATCGATGGTGTCCGTCACAAATTCGGCGGACAATCGATGACCGTTTCGATTGACCAGTTCGGTCAGATCTTTGGCGGTCACATGGTGTTCGGTTCTCAGAAAAACGTCAAGAACGGCCAGGCGGTCATTGAAGCGATCAATGCGATCCTGTTTGAACAGCTTTACAAACTGCTCTTTTTCCTGCTTATGGATGGAATGCGAAGCCATTATGTCCCGCCCCGTTATCGGCTGATATAGACCTTAGGATAATCAGCGGGAGTGTCCGGGCAGATCCCAGGTAGTGCACGAACCACTCGAACAGGTCCGCGTTTGTGCGGAAGCTTGAGGTGCCCCCTGACCATTGACAATAGAGTGGCTGGTGGTGCTCAAAATGCGCTCCAGATCTTCGCAACCGCATTTGTCGCACTTCATCTGCACCTGGTCATCCTTGCTGCCCATAATTAGGATTTCGATATATTCTTCGCACTTCAGGCACTTAAATTCGTAGATTGGCATAGATAGCTCCCTGTATTGCTAATCATTAGCGTTCCTTTGTATTACCATCTCCTCGGCAATGTCAAGGGAACCGCCTGCACAATACAGACTTTATTTTACACAGCTGTCGTCCAACAACTCCTGCGCATGGGCCAAGGTGGTCCGGGTGATCTGCTCACCACCCAGCATGCGTGCAATTTCCTCCACCCGCCGGTCGCCGGACAAATGGTTGATGGTTGTACTGGTGCGGCCGTTGGCCACTGTCTTGGCGATGCGAAAGTGATGGTCGCCGAATTTGGCGATCTGGGGCAAATGGGTAATGCACAATATCTGATGATGCTGCGCCAGTGCCGCCAATTTGCGGCCGACCATTTCCGCCACACTGCCCCCGATTCCGGCATCCACCTCGTCAAACACCACCGTTTCCACCGAGTCGGATTGGGCCAGGATGGCCTTCAGGGCCAGCACCACCCTTGACAATTCACCACCGGAAGCGATCGCGGCCAACGGTTTAATCGCCTCCCCGACATTGGGGGCGATCATAAATACGGCACGATCGAGTCCGAACTCGGTGATCTGTTTGCCCTCGCAGATCATGTGCGGGTGTGCCTCTTTTTCAGCGGGTATCTGTTCAAGCTGCACCGCAAAGCGTGTTCCGCTCATATTAAGGGATTTCAATTCATGCTCCACCTGCGCGGCCAGGCCTTTTGCCGCCGCTTCACGTTTCCGGGACAGATCGAAGGCCAGACGGCAAAGGGTATCATGTTGTGCGGCCAGTGCTGTCCGCACCGCCCCAATCTCAACATCGATATTTTCAATCTGCGACAATTGACGCCTGGCCTGTTCGGCATGATCGAGCACCGCTTCGATGGAGCCGCCGTATTTGCGTTTGAGCTTGGTGATGGCGTCCAGACGCTCTTCGACGGTTTCGATCTGCCCGGGATCTATGTCGATCCGACCGAGATAGGCCCGCAGTTGTTCCGCCAAATCCTCGGCGCTGTAAACCAACGACTCCAACTCCCCGCCGACGGGCTGAAGCTGGGCATCGATCTCTCCGGCCTTGGCCAGCGATTGGACCAGCCCCCCCAGTTGCTCCACCACCGCGCCTTGATTGCTGTACAGCACATCGATGCACTGTTGAACCGTCTGCATCAAGAATTCTGCATTTTTCAGCCGCAACCGGTCCTGTTCCAACGCGCGATCCTCTCCTGGCAAGAGTTGGGCGGCTTCGATCTCCTCGAGCTGAAAACGCAACAGTTCCAGCTCTTCTCCCTGACGAGCCTGCTTTCGCAACAGTTCTTTCTCTTTGGCAATCAACGGAACCATCTCGCGGAAGCACCCGCCGCATTGATCCCGTAATGAGAGCAGCGAACCGAACTGATCGAGAATATAGAGATGCTCGTCTTCTTTGAGCAGCCCCTGGTGGGCATGCTGACCGGAAATGCTGGCCAGGTGGGTGGTGATGGCAATCAACGCCTGCATGGTGGCCAGGCGATTATTGATGTAGATGCGGTGACGATTGCGACGGGAAACAATTCGCCGCACCATCAATCCTTCGCTAACATCGTAGCCGAACTCGGCCATGGCTCCGGCCACGCGGCTGCCTTTCGGTATCTTGAACAGCGCTTCCAACTCTGCACTGTCCGCATCGGTTCGAATCAGTGTGGCCGATGCCCTGCTGCCCAGCAGCAAGTTGACCGCATTGATGATAATCGATTTCCCGGCCCCTGTTTCGCCGCTGAGAATCGTCAATCCATCGTTAAAGCGAATCGTTAAATCTTCGATGATGGCAAAATTTCGAATGGAGAGCTCTTCAAGCATATGGCGACCGGTCAAGTATCCATGCAATTTTTCTATGCAATTCGCCCTGTGGCGAAATATCACTAGCTATTTTATATTGTAAACACAATGTCATTATCATCCAGCATGCCGTTTTCGCTTGCTGATCCGGTGCCCATCATAGAAAACCCGTCCGCCGGAGTCAACGAACTCTGGCCAGGCGGCTGATGTTGAATTTATGCGGCAGCCCCCCCTTTTTTCGGCTTGGGCGGTTTTTTGCGCCACAGGCCGTCTTTCGCATAGCATTGCCATCCCCATTTGAGCCATGCCAGCAAAGATAGGGCGAGCCACAACGACCAAGCCAGCATCAGGCAACGATAAACCCATACCGGCAGACTGACAACCCATGGCCGCGGCAACACGGTGGCAATGCGGTCCTGGGTCCAGTTCAGCATGGCTTCCGATGACCCGTTCCCGGCGATCTGCATCTCCGGCTGTCCGATCAGACCGGCATGAATTGCTGCAAACAAGCATAGCAGAGCAAAAAGTGTCAGCACAATCATCCCAAACTGCATGGCATTAAAGGCCAGCCAGTGCTCTGGCGCGGATTGCCGCCCCTTGAGCCCCATGGCCAGCAGCCACCCCACCACGAACAGGGACATGACGACCGGCACCTGGGTAAGCCCCAGACCCAGCAGGAGCCATTGCCATCCTTTGAGCGGTGTAATGGAAACCCTGCTCAGACCGAAAGCCGCCAGCGCGACAACGGCCAGATAGCTCCAAAACAGCACCGCCGGCCCCCAGCGCGGACCACCGGAAAGCAGAATCCAACGTTTGGCGGGCATGTTCATTCGGACTTTGGCGTTGACAGCCGCTTCACCGATTTTTATTTCGGGAGTCCGATGCAACAGCCGAAAAGGGGTCAAACTGTTCCATGCAACCACGACGTTTTGAGCACCGGGCTGCAGGGGGAACGTAACCCATTGTCCATCCTGCTGAACAGGCAGGCTCTTTTTATCAATTTGGACCGATTGCAGATTGGCCCTGGACGGCAGTTCAATGGTGTGCTGCCCGCCATGGCTGGTCCGGATCGTCAAGGCCAATTCATTTTGACTGTGCCGGCGGCCGGGAGTCTGGATCAGGCGCACCTGCTCAATGGTGACCGTTTGCCCTCCCAAGGCCTCGGGCCGCGAAATCTGGATGGAGAGCGTTTCACCCGGCCATGGCTTCCATTGCGGCCGCCAATGGGCAGTTTCATCCTGGTAGTGGATCGCGTTCAGCCCTGAAAATTCACAGCGCCAGATGGGGCTGACGTTCAATACCCAGGATTCGGTCCACGGGACGGCGCGCGGTGCGGTCAATTCAATCTTCGGCCCAACCTGCAGGGTCGAGGAAAAACGAACAAGGGTTTGCTCCGGAGACATGTTAATCAGCGCATGGCCCTGCTCGACATGCAGCCCTGCGGTGGTCAGCGATTCTTTTGCCAGCAACGGCACACTGGCCACCACCGGTACACCGACAGGTGATACGCGTTCGATAGTGGTATCTACCTGCCAGTGCGTCCCGAGTTGCAGATGCCGTGTGACATGTAAAAACGGAGGCAGCGCTGTCTTGTCAACAGCGGTTTTGGTCCGGGCGTGTGTTGGTTGAATCCGCGTCAGCTGAATGCTGGAGCCGACAGTGCCATCCGGCAGGATACCCGTTGCCGACCAGCCATCAGCCGTATAGGCGGCCGCGTGCGGTTTGAGAGGCAAGGGGATTTGCACCGTCTCCGATTGAGCCACGCTGCCAAGCATGACAATGGTATGCAGGCCGCGAGGCACCACCGCCCATAACAGGCCTCCGTCGTCCCGGGCCAACCCGCTGATAGGCGCATTGTCCAAAAGGATTTGTTCAGGCACCCAGGAGCTTCGATTGGCCGGCAGCGGCACGGCGGTGGTCGTCGCGGCGTGTGCCTTAAGCAGAATTTGCAGTTCATCACCGGCAACGGCCAACTCCAATCGCGAAATATCAGCGCAATACGGCAGACAGTCGGCCGGGGCGAGCAGGCGCTGCCGTAAGGCATCAAGCAGCTCGGGAGGAGGAAAGCCCACCTCGGACGCTCGTGCCGGAGCCGCCGGCACACCGGCCAAAAGAGCAACGATCACTAACGTTGCCCCACCCGAAGCCACCGCCTGGCGTATCTTGGACAACCAGGGGCGCCAGTCGAAAAGCCCCCATATCAGCAGGGCCATCAATGCCACACGCAACAGAGCCAAAACCAGGTTTGCCCATGGAGACAACAGATAAAAACGCACCTGCTGATCTTTTGCCACCGGACCGTTCCACTCCATATCAACGGCATGCCACTTCCAGTCGGGCAGCCCGGGACCCGTGGGGATCAATGCGTCCGGATCGTGCGACCACTCCGGCTGTAAGGACCGGTCCTCTCTTGGACCGGAACCCGCCTTGAACATCTCAGTTGCCGCCCCTTTATCGACCGGCTCCGGCCGGGCCGGCGGCAGCGACATTACCGCGTCATCGTCTGAACCTACGGGCACCCTGGCTTCCTGAAAGGCCGAAAACGTGTGGTGCGGCGCCAATTGGGGATATACCCCCCAGCGAATCTGATTGGCCATGAATGGGACCGCCAAAACCACCAGGGTGCCCATGGCGCAAAATCCCCAGAGGGTGACCATGCGCTTGATCCATCCGGACGGCAGCATGGGCTGCAGCGCCAACACCGCGAGGATGTTTAGCCATACCAATCGCGGCGCACCTGCCTCATGAAAGGTCAGCGCCATGGTAGCCAGAGCCAGCAGCCCCCATCGCCAGTCGCGCAGCTTGAATACGGCCAGCGCAATCATCAGCGCCAAAAAAAAGTCCAGCAAGGTCCAGCGTTGGAACCAGGTGTCCGATGCACGATCGACACCCGAAGCTGCCAGCAGCCGCCACCCCGGCGGCAGATTGAGCGTCGCGATAACGTCATCAAAATCATGATCCCATCCAACGGCGGGAAACGAAATGGTGCGCTTCGCCAGACGAGATTCCGCCAGCAGATCCAGGGTTCCTCTGCGCAGCTGTACACCGGCGGTTCGTTCCCCGCCCTGAGCGCTGATGACCTGATCCCTGCCGTCGATGGCCACACGGCCCAGGGTCATCGGCGGGGTGACCGCCAGCCACCACTGCCGGCTCAATCTGCCGCTGATCCGGTCTTGAACCGTAAATCCCTCACCACCGAAATCGAGCCACAGCCGGCGCTGCAGCGTCAACCGGTTTGGCGCAGGCCGTGGATCGCCCCTCCGAATCTCTTTCAGGATCAAGACAGAGCCGGACTTGATAAGATAAGCGGGCATCCGGCGCCACTCCGGCGGCATCTCGGTCTGGCCGGGCTCCACCCGCTCGGCACCCGAAATTTCAACCATCCGCAAGTGATGTCGGGGTTGAAATGACCAGATTTCATCGCCATAGGGTGCTTGGCCGTAAGTGAGTTTATGAACGGCTTCCGGCAGCCGGGCAACCACTCGAAGCTCCCAGCGGCCGGGTCTGGCTTGTACGAGCAGGCTGCCGTCTGTATCGATCAGCAGTGGCAATGGGCTTTGGACATGCATCGGCAAGGTATTTTTCATCAGAACCGATTCGATACGGATTTCACGTGACGGCCCCGAAACTTCCAGGCGCACCGCCGTTGTAATCCGCATGGGTATTGAATCGTCGATGAGGCGAAATATCCGGACGACATGCCGCTCGGTTTGCTGCACAGTGGCCGACTGCCGCTCGCTGAGCCACAGCCGCCCCTGATCATCAACCAGCGGCGTATGAATCTTGCGCCCATCGACGACCAGAGAGAGCAGACCGACAGCCGGCGGAACGCGGATCATATCGGGCATCCGCGGCCAGGCAAACAGGCCGTTGATGCGGTGCGACCCCGGCAGGAGGTAGATGCTGGCAATCCCACCGCGATTCATCACCGCAGTGGAGCTGCCGTCAACGGCGACGCTTAACGGCCAGGCATCCGCATCGCCGGGCAGCGCCACCCATCCGGGCGCAAACAATTGCCATCGTTGTTCAAAATGGCCGCCCTCATCGCTGACGGATAGTTCAAGACGCGAAGGCCACTGGCATCGCACCACGCTGCCGTCATTGAAGTTGACGGGGCACAGCTTCTCTTCATGGCCGTGCAATACCCACGAGCGCCACCGGTCGAGCTCCTCCGGAATTTGCTCACCAGCGGCAACCGTCGTTGAGCAGATATTCAGTGCATAAACGAGCGCCATGACGGCAAGGAATTTGCGGACAACAGGTTTCATCACGTTCCTCTGAATGAATTCTGTCTATTAAAATTGAGAGTACTGATCAAATCGGCGCACAAAACGCTGCAAACCATTTTTCAGCGAGGCCGGCCGATACCCGGCGTCATATGCCTTTGTGCTGACAAGCGAACAATCCGCAGCACGGGCGACCGCCAATTTCATCCGGCGGATGGAAACGGGACGAATCATGCTGGGTTCGATGCCAAGTTCCCCGGCCAAGGCCAGGCCGAGCTTATAGCGCGAGACCCGGGTGCGCCCGCCAAGATGAAACATCCCCTTGGCCTTCCCCAGAAGCGCTAACATTCCATGCGCGGCGCTGTCGATATCAACCGGTGTGCGGAACTCGTCCTCAAACAGATTGAGCGTTTCACTGCCGCGGATAGCGTTCAACATTTGAACGCCAAAATGATGGCCGGCGTACGGCCCGGCACCGAACATCAGAGGCAGGCGGCACACCAGCGCATTGGCGCAATGGCTCAGCACCTCCGCTTCCGCCCGGGCTTTTTGCTCCCCGTACACGCATATCGGGCGGGGCGGGGCGGACTCGTCATAGGGTGCCTGGCGACCGTCAAAAACCAGGTCTGTGGAGGTAAACAGATAAGCGATCCCGGCCTGATCGCACAGCCTGGCCAGGTGGACAGGCACCTGCCGATTGATGTCGTCGCAAATTTGCGGATTTTTTTCACAAACCATTACATCGGCGTTGGCGGCGGCATGGATAACCGCCCGCGGGCGAACTGTTTGTATCAGGTCTCGGTGACATTGTCGATTCCTCAAATCCGCCTGGACGATATGCAGGCCGGCGATACGCGGTTTATGGCGTCGATAGACACCATAAACCGTCCACCAATTCCGGGCCGCTCGGCATAGTGCGTGGCCCAAAAGGCCGCTGGCGCCGGTGATCATCAATCTGGGTTTTTCTGAAACCATTCGATCAATTCACCTGTTTACTGAACCGTTTCCAGGTAACGCATAATCTGGTAAAGAGGCACATCATGCATAATCAATCTTAACTTCTAAAGAAAGCTGAAAAGATATGTCGGATCCAACTGCGATTGCCTACTTTATCACCCCTCATGGATTCGGTCATGCCAGCCGGGCGGCGGCGGTAATGGCCGCTGTTCAGGAGCGGGCCCCCCATGTACGTTTCGAGCTGTTCACGACATGCCCAAAGCAAATCTTCAACCAGTCGCTTATGGCCTCATTCGGGTACCATGCCGCCGATGTCGATATCGGTGTTGTTCAAACCTCACCTTTGAAAGAAGATCTGCCTGCCACTTGCCGGGCGCTCGATGGTTGGCTGCCGTTCAGCAGGGATGCCATTGAGCAGACAGCGCAGCACCTAAAACGCATGCGATGCGCCCTCGTTGTGTGCGACATATCCCCTTTCGGAATCGAAGCCGCCGCCGAAGCCGGTATTCCGAGCCTGTTGGTTGAAAGCTTTACCTGGGACTGGATTTACAATCGATATGCAACCGATGCCCCCTGCCTGCTTCCCCACAGCAGCACGATGCAGGCCATCTTTGCCCGGGTCGGCTACCGCATTCAGACCCAGCCGCTATGTCAACCAGTCGACTGTGACCTGAGCATCGGTCCCATCAGTCGCAAAAGCCGGACCGGACGCCGGCAGACCCGCAAAGCCCTTGATATTCCTGATGACGCCACCATGGTTCTGATCTCGATGGGGGGTGTTCGCGATCGGTTCGAATTTCTGGACCGCATCCCGTATCGGTCGAATCTATTTTTCGTCATCCCCAGCACGGATGGCCTGGTCGCACCCCAGCAGAACGTCATTCTGCTGCCGACGCACTCTCCATTTTTCCATCCGGACCTTTCGCTGGCCGCCGATCTCGTGATTGGTAAAGTAGGTTACAGCACCCTGTCTGAAATCCACCAGGCAGGCACGCCATTCGGCTATATCCCTCGACCGGAATCGCCGGAATCCGATCCACTGATAGATTTCATCAAGAACCATATGACCGCCCGGCCGATTTCGGCCCGGGCGTACAGCTCAGGCCGATGGATTGACCAATTACCGCAGCTGCTGTCCCTGCCCCGCAGTCAACCCGCCAAACGAAACGGTGCCGACCAGGCGGCGGAGTTTATTTTGGATCTGATCAGATGATATTATCTTAAGGTCTCTACAAACCGGTTGCGGATTGTACCGATATTTTCCACCCAGCACTCCACCTCGTCACCAGGCTTGAGCACGATCGGCGGATCCCGGAATATGCCGACGCCGGACGGAGTGCCGGTGGCGATAATGTCTCCCGGGATCAACGTTATATCCGTACTGATATCAGCGATCAGGAAATTGATATCGAAAATCATGTCTCGCGTCGTACCCGATTGCATGAGTTGTCCGTTCACTTTAGCGGTCAGTCTCAGATTCTGCACGTTCTCTATTTCATCGGTGGTGACGAGCGCAGGCCCCATGGGCGCAAACGTGTCAAATGATTTTCCCCGAAACCACTGGGAATCGGCAAATTGCGCTTGCCGACCGGACACATCGTTAAAAACGCTGTATCCGGCGATATAGTCAGGTGCCTGCGCAACTGCGATATGTTTGCCCTCTTTTGCGATGACAACCGCCAACTCAACCTCCCAGTCGATCTGGCCGGAACTCAAAGGAATTAAAACCGGATCAAAGGGACCGTTGAGGGTATTGGGTGTCTTGCTGAAAAGCAGTGGCGATTTCGGCGCATCAAAGCCCCCCTCTTTGGCATGCTCTGCATAGTTTTTGCCGATGCAGATAATCTTGGCCGGCCGTGAAATCGGCGCGCCCAGACGCACCTCCATGCGTTTCCCGGTAAACGAGCGCCGCCGTATACGGTCCAGCCATCCCTCTTTCAAGAACCGCTCGCCGATATCCGGAATGTCGGGATATACGGCTCTTAAATCCACGATACCGTCGTCTTGCCACAATCCGGGCACCTCATCTCCTCGAGGGCCAAATCTTACTAACTTCATGCAATCCTCGTCGTTTAATGGATTTCAAAATGCCATGAACGCGCAGTGGGGTAATTTTTGCTTATTGCCTCTTTACAAATAATGTG
>JASFGJ010000050.1:0-12243 GCA_050123815.1 Desulfobacteraceae bacterium | reverse complement strand
CTGTGGTAATGTTTTAGAAATCGGCACGCCATACATTTGAGCGGGTCAAGTTATACCCGCCGGCATCGCTTCCGCCGGCCATCCAGAAAGTGACCTGACCGGCCTGCGTTGAAACTTGGGTATCGACATTGTAAACATAAACAGTGTTGCCTTGGAATGCGGAATAATCGCGTGCGCCGCCATCGCCCATCCAATAGTAAAGATCAGCGGCTTTATGTGGTGCATCAGGTGCGTACCCCACCAGATTGACATGGATCGCCTCTGATCTGCTGGTATAGATATCGAAAGTAATCGACGCTGAAGCGGTGTCGCTATTGATGGCCTGATCATCAATGGTTAACGTATAGGTTGCCCCTTGCTGCAGCGAGCTGGGCAGCTCTAAATATATCCAATGGTCATAGGTATATTGGTAATTAAAATCACTGCCGGACCACTCCAGCTCGGCGTGGCCGCTCAATTTCTTCTTGCGGTGACAGTTGTCCGGGTTCTGTCCCGGGACGCCGTAATTCGAATCCTCCGAAGATGTTATGGTCCAATTAGCGGCCTGGGTTGCGGCATCGGTATCAAGTTCAGGGGTGTATCTGATAATCTGTTCACCTGTGCTGCCTTCATGGTGAATGACCTCACCATCTGACAGGTGTACGATCAGATTATCTTTATCCAGAACATGCACCCCAATCAGTTTCGCCGCCTGCACCGCATTGATATTGACGCATGAAATAAAAAACAGAACCCAAATAAGAAAATGAAATCCTTTAGCCAGTCGCATCCAACGCCTCCTTCTGCTCCAAGTACCGATCGCAATTTAGGTAATATCCAAGACAGTATTCAAATCCATTGATATTTAGAATGTATGATCGAAGCCTCATGCATGCTTTTGAGCGGCTGTGTGGACTTTCCCAGCAGGTTTCGTGCCAAAATAGACGATTATAAAGGATTGAATTTGCATGTAAATAAAAAACACGACAATGGAGTTGAGTGCCTAGTGTGAAAAAAATGTAAGTAAAGGGAAACTATTGGAGGATTATTGGGGTTGCATCTCAAATGAATCGTTTATATTGCTTATAACGTTGTTTTGGGCGTAAAACTGGTTAGAAGGCAAGTTTTACCCTCCAAACCGGAATCGATCTTTTTGCGGTGGATGCACGCATTATCATTGGATGACGATTCGCGGTGAATGGGAAAAATCAAATGACCCATGACAACACTCACGTGATCCGGACGGCCTGCCGCATGTGTCACGGCGTGTGCCAGGTTCTTGTTCATCTCAAAGACGGAAACGTGACAAAAGTTACCGGCGATCCCGAAAGCCCCACCAGTCGCGGCTATCTATGTCCCAAGGGCGCCGCCTCGCCGGACCTGCTCTACCATCCGGATCGACTCACCCATCCCTTGCGCCGGGCCGGTGCGCGCGGTGCAAACCGATGGGAGCGGATCTCATGGGACGACGCCCTCGATGAGATGACAACCCGGCTTGACACCATCCGGAACGAAAGCGGCAGTGAATATTTCGGAATGATGCAGGGCACGGGAAGACCCTATTCCGGTTTCGTGGCCCGTTTTGCCCACGCCTTTGGAACGCCCAACATCACTGAACCGTTGCACTTTTGCTATTTGGCGCGCCAGCTTGCCTCACGTTACTCATGCGGCCAATTGCCCGTGGCCGATGTTTACGGTTTTGGCGGCCAAAGCCCTTCTTGCCTGCTTATATGGGGGTGCAATGTCACCTACAGCGGCGCTTCCGACGGCATGTGCGGCGGCATGGTCAACCGGGCATTGAAAAGCGCGGATCATGTCATCGTGGTGGACCCGCGCAGGATCGGGCCGGCCCAAACGGCGACTCATTTTCTCCAGATCCGGCCGGGAACCGACGGTGCCTTGGCATTGGCGATGATCCATGTATTGATTGCCGAAGATCTGATTGATCATCAATTTGTGGACAACCATACCCTTGGTTTCGAGGCGCTGAAAACCCATGTGCGTGAATTTACACCGGAGTGGGCGGCCGATATCACGGGTATTGACGCCGGGCACATACGCCAAGCCATACGTACATATGCCGAATCAAAACCGGCCGCCATCCAATGGGGCAATGCGCTGGACATGAACCGCTGCAGTTTTCAGACGGCACGGGCCATTTTGATCCTCAGCGCCTTGACCGGCAATATCGACCGACCCGGTGGAGACGCCCTTTGGGTGGCGCCCGATCCGGTGTTCCGCAAATCCCCATGGCATGAACCCTCACTGGTCGGAGCCGAATTTCTGCCGGCCGACAAAAAAGCGCGCTCCATTGATGCCGACCGGTTTCCGCTAAATCCCGGAGTCCAGGAGCCGTCCTTCTGGCAGTCGATCATCTCGGCCAAACCCTACCGCCTGCGGGCCCTCTGGATCATGGGGTCCAATCCCATGCTTACCGCCACCCATGCCTTGGAGGTGAAAAAGGCTTTGGGATTGGTCGAATTTTTGGTGGTATCGGACCTGTTCATGACACCGACGGCCCAAATGGCGGACCTGGTCCTGCCGGCCGCAAGCTGGTTGGAAACCGAGGATGTGGTCAGTCTGCATAAAATCTGGTGCGTCCTGGCGCGGCCCAAAGTGGCTCAAGTCGGCGAGACCCGCTGTGATCGCAACGTCATTCTCGATATGGCGCACCGTTTGGGATTAAATGAAGCATTTCCGTGGAAGGATTACCGCGCGTATCTGAACTGGGTGCTTGAATCCACCGGTATGAACTTTGAGCAATTCTGCCGCCAAGGCCTCATTGTGTCGGATCAGCACTATTTTAAATACCGAACAGACGGGTTTGCGACCCCATCCAAAAAGTTCGAAATCTATTCGAACGCTCTGGAAAAGATCGGGGTTTCGCCGTTGCCGGTCTATCGCGAACCGGCCATCAGCCCGGTCAGCACGCCGGATCTATTGGCGCAATATCCTCTCATTCTCACCTGCTCGGGCCGGATTAAAGAGTACTTTCACAGCGAAGGTCGTCAAATTCCCAAACTAAGAAAGCGCCACCCGGATCCGCTGGTACAGATCCATCCGGAAACCGCTGCCCAGTATGGCATCGAGGAGGGTGACTGGATATTTATTGAAACACCCGAGGGTAAAATAACCCAAAGGGTTAACATAACGCAGGATATCCGCAAAGATGTGGTTGGTGCCCAACATGCATGGTGGTTTCCGGAGCAGGCGGCGCCGGACTACGGCTGGCAAAAATCCAACTTGAATCTACTATACGGAGACATGGCCTACGACCCGGATATCGGAGCCGAACCGCTTCGGGGCGTGTTATGCAAAATTTATAAATAGTACCCATCCGATTAAACTTGAATTACCCTGTCGAATGATATACATTTTAATCGTGTATATCATCAGGAGGGGCTAAGCATGCAAGTAGCAAAATGGGGAAACAGTCTGGCTATCCGGTTGCCTGTCGCAGTGGTTAACGCGCTGGAGTTGCGCGAAGGCGACGATATAGAAGTGCTCATTGCTGATGATCGGGTCTTTAAGGTCAGAAAAAAGCCTGACCATGAGACCATTCTGAAGCGGTTGCGACGATTCCGGGGAAAGCTGCCTGCCGACTTCATTTTCGACAGAGATGATGCTAATGCCAGAGCCTAAAGCGTTTATCGATTCCAATGTTCTGATTTATCTCTTATCTGCAGACACCGGCAAGGCCGATTTGGCCGAGGAGGTAATTCGCAAGGGCGGTTTGATCAGCGTGCAGGTGTTGAATGAAATCGCCAATGTTGTATGGCGCAAGCTGAGCATGTCATGGGAAGAGATCCATGAGGTGTTGTCTCTGATTCGGATGGTGTGTCCGGTCGAGCCGCTGACGGTGGAAACTCACGACAAAGGCTTGTTTCTCGCTGAACGTTATGGTCTCAGCGTTTATGATGCCATGATCGTCGCGGCTGCGCTTATTGGAGAGTGCGATACCCTCTACTCAGAGGATATGCAGGACGGATTGCTGATCGACAACCAATTACGTATCTGCAATCCGTTTAAATGAGGATCTATGAATCGTTCTTTAGTAAGTCCGGTGAAAGCCCTTTTGTTCGATATTGGCGGCGTGGTGATCGATTTTGATTTTAATCGCGTTTTCGAACGGTGGGCCAACGATTCAAGACGCAGTCTGGAGGAGATCCAGTCCAGGTTCTCCTTCGATCACTCCTTTGAGGCGTTTGAAAGAGGCGAGATCGAGGCGACAGACTATTTCAATTCACTGCGCACAACGCTTGGGATCGACATTTCCGATCGTCAATTTGAAGATGGCTGGAATAGGGTCTATATCGGAGAGATCGATGGAATGGCCGAACTGCTGGAGTTTGCACAGCAGAGGCTGCCGATATACGCACTCACCAATTCCAACGCCGTCCACAAAGAAATATGGTCCACACAATTTGGGAAAATACTGAGCCGCTTTCGGACCGTATTCAATTCATCCGATATCGGCAAACGAAAACCCGATCCCGAGGTGTTCCATTTTATTGCGGATGCCACGGGTGTTGATTTGCATCAGATGATCCTCTACGATGACTTGGTGGAAAATATTGCCGGTGCGCAAGCGGTGGGGATGAACACCGTCCATGTGACGGCGATATCCGATGTGGAAAAAAGCTTTCAAACGATCTTTCGCACATGCAATTGATTACAGATACCTTGGCCAACCGATTCCATCTCCTGGAAAGGCTCAAGGCACTCGACCGGCGGTCCTGGCCGGAGTTTCTTTGTCATGGGGATATCCGAAGCTGGGGTAAAAAACTATGTGACCCGGCAAAACGCGGAGGGACTCTATTACGATCCCTGGCTGAGAACCCATCAGCGCCTGGGCGCCAAAATGATCGCGTGTGTCGACAGCACCCTCACGGTTGAGGGCTCGGTGGACGAGTGGCAGACCTGGGCGGGGATGGTGTTTCCCGAGTCGGGGCAATATGTCGTACCCGGGGCGCTTGTGCCGGTGGCGATCGATGTGGCATCGGATATCGGTCTGTATCATGCCCCCAATGTCTGGATGCGGCACCGTGTTTGATGATGTCCTCAAAGAAAAGCTTGCAATCGACAAATAGATGAGTACATTGCCGGTTTCAATTTACGGATTCCAACGGAGCTTGTTTTCAATGACTGCATCAACGATCAACAACGCCTTGCGCAACATCGCCATCATCGCCCATGTCGACCACGGAAAGACCACCTTAGTGGATGCCATGTTTCGTCAAAGCGGACTTTTCCGCGCCAATCAGGAGCTGGACGACCGGCTCATGGATACCATGGATCTGGAGCGTGAACGCGGCATCACCATCGCCGCAAAGAACTGCTCGGTGGTATGGAACGATGTTCGCATCAATATCATCGACACTCCCGGCCATGCCGACTTTGGCGGTGAAGTCGAGCGCGCCCTTTCCATGGCCGACGGCGCCATCCTTTTAGTGGACGCCAGTGAAGGGCCCTTGCCCCAGACGCGCTTTGTGCTCAACAAAGCCCTGGACGCCGGATTGAAAATAATCGTGGTAATCAACAAGATCGACCGTCCCGACGCCCGTCCTGACGCGGTGCTCGATGAGATCTACGATCTGCTGATCGATCTGGACGCCACGGAAGATCAGTTGGAGTTCCCGCTGCTGTACGCCGTCGGGCGCGACGGGATTGCGGTTGAAAATCTGGAGGATGAGGGCCGCGACCTGCACTTGCTGTTCGATGCGATTCTATCGGAGATTCCCGGACCGGCCTTTGACCCGGAGGCGCCGTTTCAGATGCGGGTGTCCGATTTGGGTTACTCGGATTATCTGGGGCGTCTGGCGGTGGGCAAGATCTTCAACGGCACCGCCCGCTCGCGAGACCGGCTGGTTTGCGTAGGCGACGATAAAACAGCGACACCGCTGAAGGTTTCCAAGCTGCAGATCTATGAAGGCATGCAATTGACGGAAGTAGAGCAGGTCCAGCCCGGCGACATCATCGTACTGGCCGGTATCGAAGATGTGACCATCGGCGATACCATTTGCAACGAGCTCGACCCCCGGCCCCTGCCGCGCATCAGCGTGGACGATCCCACGGTTTCCATGACCTTTACCATCAACAACGGCCCCTTCGGCGGCCAGGAGGGCAAGTATGTGCAATCCAGCCGGCTGCGGGAGCGTCTGAAAAAAGAGACCCTGCTCAATGTGGCCATCCAGGTGGAGGAAACCGGCGACCGGGATTCCGTTCTGGTCAAGGGCCGCGGAGAGTTTCAGCTGGCGATCCTGATCGAGACCATGCGCCGCGAAGGGTATGAGTTCTGCGTGGGGCGGCCCGAGGTCATCTACCGCCATGAAGACGGCCAAAAACTGGAACCCATCGAACGGCTGATGGTGGATTGCGAAGAGCAGTTTCTGGGGGTGGTTACCGAAAAGCTCTCCCTGCGCAAGGGCAAGATGACCAATCTGGTCAACAACGGCAAAGGGCGCGTGCGTATCGAGTTTTCCGTGCCGTCGCGTGCCTTGATCGGCTACCGGGACGAATTTCTCACCGATACGCGCGGCACCGGAATAATGAACTCCCTGTTCGACGGATACGAAGCCTATCGCGGCGACAGCCCCAGCCGATTCACCGGGTCCATTGTGGCCGACCGTAGTGGAAAGGCGGTGCCCTACGCCCTGTTCAATTTAGAGCCCCGCGGGCAGTTGTTCGCCGTGCCGGGCGATCCGGTCTATGAAGGCATGATCATCGGCGAGCATAACCGCCCTCAGGATATCGATGTCAATGCCTGCAAGGAGAAGAAGTTGACCAACATTCGGGCGGCGGGCAAAGACGATGCCGTCCTGCTCAGCCCCATCAAGCCGTTGACCCTGGAGCAGGCCATCAGTTTTATCCGCGAAGATGAGCTCGTAGAGATCACCCCCCTGTCGATTCGCCTGCGCAAAACCGTGCTGCAGTCCTCGCGGCGACAGAGCCTCTATGTCTCGAAGAAGAAAAAGAAGAAACAATGAATGCTCAGATGAGCCGGCGCCTCCGGCAGAGAAATGACGTAAGCCGAAAGAAGTGAGATTGTTGCCCTAACGTTACAAAAGTCGGAGGGCTTCTCGAAGATCCCGCCCCAGCGGGGAGAGCCTCCCGCTAAAAACCAGCGGGACAAGAAGGCGCCGGTCGAAGATCCCGCTTACAGCGGGGATCTGGAGTCCTCCGGCTTTTGTAACTTGAAGCCGGGGCAGCCGGTCATGGTGGCGTGCTTTCGGCTGACCGGGTAGTTGCGGCATATGGCGGGCTTGACGTCATGGATGCCGCATATCCAGCGGTTTTCAGTGGGCACTTTCTTCAGAAAGGGGCAGATCTCGGCCAGTTTGCGTGTGCCGGGAGTGATCCAGATGCGATAGGTAGTCTTCTCCCTTTCGCCGGTCTTGAAGGTGCCCACCCACTTGAAAATATCGTTCCTGTCCAATGCTTTCCAGCGGGCAACATCTTCGGCGGTCAGTTCATTGTGATAGTCGAGATTGCGGCAGCATCGCCCGCATTGCCTGCAGTTAAATGCTTCCATGCCGGTCTGAATGCGGATGCCCACGGTGTCTTTGCGGGTGGCGGCGTCAACCACTGCCCGGTTTTGGAAAACCCTCGAGCATACGGATGCCAGAAGTTCCGGCGTCCAGTGCGCGCCGGCCACGATCTGACACATGTGCTCGATCAGAGCGGGCCCATCGAGCCAGCGCATGGCCGCCCGACCCTCTTCGTGCAGCCAGGCGCCGTTGTTGGCCGGTTCGGCTGCGATGTAGGCCTTCTGGTCGGTGATCAATTTCAGTATGGAACTGAACAGCATCCACTGCGGGGCGTATTGCCGGAAGTCGATTTGAATAGCCTCTACGGCTTCATCCAGGGATAGGAAGATGCTTGGTTTTTCCATTATTTGGCCTGCATTATGATTGCACCACTATGTCAGTTCTTAAACGTATAATCTTTTTTAGACGCTGGCCACAAGGAATGTGTAGCGACACCGCTTGCTGAGGGCATTGTCTACACACGTCGCCTCCGGGCTGGTCATCTCAGTACCTTATCAACGGGGGATGCTTGCCCCCTCCGATGTTCGCCGGGGTGAAAGGCTTTCGCGGCTTTACTTGTGGAACAATATATAAAGCTATCGTTTATCAATATTCGTGCTAGGCGGCGACACGGTCTCCCCCATTGATAAGGTACTGAGATGACGAATCCCTGCGGCTCAATGTGTGCAGACAATGCCCTCAGCAAGCGGCTTGTGCAATAGCTGCGGCCCTTTTCCCCATCGAATGATGGCGCATGGAGCTTAGAAGGGCCGGCCTGTCCCGCTGGTCTTGTGTGGGGCCTCCGTGCCGGCCTTGTATGCTTGGCGTTTATGTATGGATGCCCCCATCCGCAGGCATCGATTGACATGGACAGTCTGTGACTATAGCATGGTCTGCCGGTAACAATAGTCGAGTGTATCACAGATGCGAAGCGAAGGTGAATAATTGATTCAGATGCTCATAAAAATCAGGTGGATTCTGGCCCTGTGGCTGATTTGTTGTACTGCACCGGCAGCCGCTCAGCAGGAGTATTTGATCGCCGGCCGCACCATGGGAACCCGTTACAACATCAAGGTGGTGGCCCCTGACGCGCAAAAGATACAACTGTTGAAACAGCGCATCGAACAACGGCTGGAGCAGATCAATCAAAGCATGTCCACCTATCGGCCGGACAGCGAAATCAGCCGCTTCAATGCGATGCGCGCAAGTGGCAAGCCTTTTGCCGTATCGGACGATTTTCTACAGGTTATGCAGGCCGGCCGCTACGTCCACCGGCTCAGCCAGGGGGCCTGGGACGGCACCGTCCAGCCGCTGGTGATGCTGTGGGGATTCGGCAAAGGCGGCCCCATCGATCGACTCCCTTCGGCACAGGCCATCAGCCGGGCAAAAGAGCTTGTGGATTTCAGCGCTATCGAAATTGTGCCGGACGGCCATTTGAAAAAACATCGCGCCGGGGTGACCGTCGATTTGGCCTCCATTGCCAAAGGCTTTGGCGTGGACCAGGCGGCGGCCCTGGTTGCCGGTATGGGTTTCACCCGGTACCTTGTGGAGATCGGGGGCGAGGTTTATGCCGCCGGCCGCCGCGCGGACGGCAAACCATGGCGTATCGGGATCAACCGCCCCCGCAAAGGCGGTCCCGCCGATGCCGTCTATCGGGTGGTGGCGCTGCAGGACCAGGCCATGGCCACCAGTGGCGACTACCGCAATTTTATCGAAATCGACGGCCGCAGCTATTCCCACATCATCGATCCCCGTACGGGGAGACCGGTGGCCAACGGAGTGGTCAGCGCCTCGGTGATCGCCGCCGGGTGCACCCTGGCCGACGGCCTGGCCACAGGACTGATGGTGATGGGGCCGCAATCGGGTCTGGCGCTGCTCAATCGACTGGATGGTGTGGAGGGCTTGATCATTGTCCGCAAGCCTGATGGAACGCTGGTGAACCATTGGTCCAAGGGGCTTGAAGAGAGCGGCAACTGATTTACGCGGATATAGGCTTTAAGATAATTCGTTGACATTGGCTGACTGCTCCTATAAAAGTGCCGCTGAGTAATGTTCTATCTCAATAATATAAGTAACTTATGCCTATCGGACCAATTAGTTGAGAAATTCAAGCTAGTTAAACGAGCCGTCTGGGGTTTTGGCGGTAATTTTTTTTGCGACCGGATGCATGCGACGATCGGGACAGATAAGCGCTGCGGCCGTCGGTCGAACAAAGGCAAGCCAAGGAAGGAGTGAACAGTGGAGATTCTGGTTTTACTCAAACAGGTACCTGCTACCGAGTCAATGATCGAGATTGCCGATGATGGTGTTTCAATCAAAGCCGACGGCTTGAAATACGTCATCAATCCCTACGATGAACTGGCCGTTGAAGAAGCCTTGAAAATTCGGGAAGCCCAGGGCGGCACGGTAACGATTCTTTCCGTTGGGCCGGCCAAAGCGGCGGAGGCCATCCGAACCGGTCTTGCCATGGGTGCCGACAAAGGGGTTCTGATCGATCCCGGTGAACTGCAATACGATGGATTGGCCGTTGCCAAGATGCTGGCCGCCGCCATTAAAGAGATGCCCCATGACCTGATCGTGGCCGGCCATCGCGCGGTGGATGGTGACAACTTCCAGGTTGGACCTGCGGTTGCCGAATTGCTGGGCATCGCCAATATCTCAATGGCAATCAAGGCGGATATCGGTGACGGCAATATTACCTGCACGTGTACCGTGGAAGGCGGCACCAAAGAGGTCGCCGCAGCACTGCCGGCGCTGATTTCCACCCAGCGCGGACTCAATGAACCGCGCTACGCCAGCTTGCCGGGGATTATGAAAGCCAAGAAAAAGCCGCTGGATACCAAGACCCTGGCCGATTTGGGTCTGGATGCCGCCGATTTGACGGCCAAAGCCGTGGTCAACGCATTGAAGACGCCCCCCCAGCGACAGGCCGGAAAAATGATCGAGGCGGATTCGGTGCAGGACAAGGTGGCGGCTCTGGTCAAGGCCTTGCACGAAGAGGCCAAAGTCATCTGACATTGTTGGACGATGGGCATTGATGGAAACGATTCCAAGACTGCAATAGTCTTTCAGGATAAAGGAGTTGATCATGACCGTATTGGTTATCGCAGAGCAAGTAGACGGTGTGTTTCGGAAGGTGACCTTCGAGGCGTTGAGTGCGGCCGCACAACTGGGAGGCGATATCGCCGCCGCCGCATTGGGCAGCGGGATCGAATCGGCTGCGGGCGAATTGGCGACGTACGGCGCGGCCCGAACCCTGGTGGCCGATGATCCGGCTTTGGGGGAATACACCGTGGACGCCTACACCAATGTGCTGGCCGAGATCATCGGACAGCTCACTCCCGACGTCATTATCATCGGGGCCTCGACTCAGGGCAAAGAGCTGGCGGCGCGTTTGTCGGCGCGGCTGGATGCGGCGCTTGCAACCGACTGCCTGGATCTGAAGATGGACGGCGGCCAGGTGGTGGTCACACGGCCCATGTACGGTGGAAAGGTTCTGGCGGATGTGACACTGGCAGGTGCACCGGCTATTGTGGCGCTGCGGCCCAACATCATATCGGCGGTGGAAGCACCGGTGGACGGCGCCGTTGAGACGGTAGCCGCCAATGTCGGTGACGTCAAAACTGAAGTCAAGAGCAAGCAATTGGAGACGGGCAAGGTCGATCTGACCGAGGCGGAAATCGTCGTTTCCGGTGGCCGCGGAATGGGTGGTGATGACTATTCGACCGTCGAAGCCCTTGCGGAGGCGTTGGGAGCGGCCGTGGGCGCTTCACGTTCGGCGGTGGATGAAGGATGGCGTCCGGCCTCCGACCAGGTCGGCCAGACCGGCAAGACCGTATCGCCAAATCTGTATGTGGCCTGCGGCATATCCGGCGCCATTCAGCATCTGGCCGGCATGTCCTCCTCCAAGGTGATCGTGGCCATCAACAAAGATTCCGAGGCGCCGATTTTCACAAAGGCCGATTACGGTATTGTCGGGGACTTGTTTGAGGTTCTGCCGGCCCTGACCGAAGCGGTCAAAAAGATCAAGGCGTAACCCTTTTGCGTGATATCGTTTTTCCGTCAGCGGAAAGCCGAATCATTTATTGCCTGCTGAAAAGGCTGCCTCGCAGGAGGCGGCCTTTTGAGTTTCACTTATGCCCAACGTATACATCGAAACGCTCGGCTGTGCCCGCAATCAAGTAGACAGCGAAGTGATGGCCGCCGCCCTTGGGCGCGCCGGCTGGCGGTTATGCGATGAGCCGGGCGATGCCGAGGCAATCGTTGTCAACACCTGTTCGTTTATCGAATCGGCCACCGACGAATCGATCGATACGATTCTGGCGCTTGCGGCCTATAAAACCCGGGGGCGCTGCCGGCGGCTGATTGTCAGCGGCTGCCTGCCGGAACGCTATCGGGAAGAGACCGCCAAGGCCCTGCCGGAGGTCGACCAATTTTTAGGCACCGGTGCTTATGATCAAGTGGTTGCGGCTGTCAGCGGGACCGTCGCCCAGGGGGCCTGCCTTTTGCCGGATCCCGACCGTATTGATATTCAGACCCCAGTCCGGCGGCGCCCCTTTGCGCGGCATGCCGCCTACTTAAAGATCGCTGAAGGGTGCAGTCGGCACTGCACGTTTTGCATCATCCCCAAACTGCGCGGCCGCCAAAAAAGCCGCCTTCCCGAAGCGGTCATCGCAGAGGCCCGCGCACTGACCGCAGATGGCGTCCGGGAGATAACCCTGGTGGCGCAAGAGACGAC